>CANIIC010000026.1 GCA_947467395.1 Bryobacterales bacterium | reverse complement strand
GTCATGGCGCGGCGATGGTAGCGGTCGGAGATCAACGCGTCCAGGCAATCCACGGCAGCGAGGATGCGCGCGCCCAGCGGGATGGCGTTGCCTTTGAGCCCGGAGGGGTAGCCGGAGCCATCCCATTTTTCGTGATGCGCGCGAACGATGGGGGCGACGGGGTAGGGAAACTGCACCTGTTCGAGGATCTCGGCGCCGGCCAGTGGGTGCACCTTCATGCGTTCAAATTCTGCGTCGGTCAGTTTGCCAGGTTTGGTGACGATGTGTTCGGGCACCGCGAGCTTGCCGATATCGTGCAGCATGGATGCGGCGTGCAGGGCTTGCAATTCGATTTCCGCCAGGCCCATCTGGCGGCCGATTTCGGTGACGTAGATGCTGACGCGGCGCAGGTGGCCGTGCTTGCTGGGATCGTGGCCTTCGATGGCCAGGGCCAGCGCTTCAATGGTGCGGAAATGCAGAGCTCCCAGGTCGCGGACCTGACGGCGCTCCTCCAGTAACTGGTCGGAATAGTGCTGGTAAGAGTGATACATCCAATAGACGACGGGTACGATCAGCAACGTTGTCTCCCAGCCCGTGCGGTAGCCCAGCAGGCTGAGGAGTCCGGCGGCGCCTCCGCCAGCGATGTAGTGGGGAAAAGTCCAGAAAAAACTGTCGCGCCACAACGGCAGCAGGCTGCGGGATTCGGTGAGCGCCAGAACAATGGCCGGCGGGATGGTGCTGACCAGGAACAAGACGCTCGCGGTGACAACCATCAATAGGGGTGAACGTCCGGAGGCGCCGTCCTGAAGCGACATGGCGTGATAGGCGCCGGAGGCCGAGGCGGTGGCCAAGATGGCGGTGGAAACCTCAAAGGCCGTGGCGAAGGGTTTGAAGGGTTTCAGGAAGAGGACGCACTGCAGCAGGGTTCCTGCGCAGGCGACCAGCATGGTCTGGGCGAGGCCGAGTTGCGGGATACAGATTAAAACGAAGAAGAAGTGTAGGGACAGGGTTCCTGCGACGCCGGGTAGCTTGATACGGAGGGCCGCGGCGGCGGTGGAGACGACGAGGTAGCCGAGGAAGAGTCCGAGGTCGATCTGGCGCCACGGGGCCAAGGCCCAGACAAGCGTGGTGAGGCCGGCAGTCAGAAAAACCGTCGCCGCCAAGCGAGCAGCCAAGGGCAGGCCGCTCCACTCCAGGGCTTTCACCAGCATGAAGGTATTATACGGGTGCCGGTGGACCTGAGAAACCCGGACTCTTCCTGGGCTCGTACTACACGGCGGTTGGCTCGTGGCGCAAGTGGGGCAAGCGTACCGGGACGGGGGTGGGCATCAGGCAGAAGCGGATGTCCATGGTATGGTCGCCGCAGCGCAGGGGGACCACGGTCCAATCGTGGATGCTGGAGGTGCGGGCCTGATAGTTGCGGCCGAAGATGACGGTGGGGACGCTCAGCGCCAGTGGCCCGAGGCGTTCTTCAAGCGTGGTCTTGAGGTTGCCGATGATCATGTTCGCGACCTCAGCCACGGCGTCGAGCACATCGGCATCGACGGCCGGGAACTCGGTCATGAGGAGGGCACCGGCCACCACGCGGGCGAATTCCGGGGAGCAATAGATCCTCCCGGTGCCCGTCCAGCTACCGGCGATGCCCACCAGGGCGACCACTCCATCGACGGGCGCGGGTTCGCCCTGTTCCTGGCGGCTCAACTGCCAGTCGACCGGCAGGCTGAGCATTGTGGAGAACACCGAAGCGGTGGCCTCATGAATCATCGTAATGACGTCTTCGCGGGGGATGTTCTGCATGGGAGCCTCTCTGTGCTGGCCTAGACCAGACCCACTAACTTTTCCTTGATCTGGTCCGGGGTGAACGGCTTGCGCACGTATCCGGAGGCGCCGAGCTGCAACGCCTGCATGACTTTTTCCTGGCTGCCTTCCGTGGTGATCATGATGATCGGCAACGACTGCCAGGCGGCGTTGGCCTTGATCTTGCTCAACATCTCGATGCCGTCCATATTGGGCATGTTGATGTCCGAAAGAATCAGCCCGATCTGGTTCACGCTCAGGGCGTTCAACGCCTCTTGACCGTCGTTGGCTTCGACGACTTTGCCGAGCGGTAACTCGGCTTGCACCAGTACCCGGTGGAGAATCTTGCGGATCGCGGCCGAGTCGTCCACGATGAGCACGTCAAGTGGCATGCAGTTTTCCCTTCGAGAACTCTTATCGTTCGCGTGCCGAAGGACTTGAGCGGCGAAGCCCCGCCACTCCGCATATTTCAAAGGTGAGTCGTTTCTGCGACAATGTCCTGTCAAAGGAGGGGAGGTCACCCATGAAGTTGGTAGTACCCATGTTTGCTGTGGCCGTGGTCGCAGCGCTGGTTGTACCGTTTATCCCGGTACCTGCAAACGGACAGTTCCCGGCGGAAAGCACGATCCCGATGAAGCAGCGTAAGGGGCGCAAGATCGCCAAGGGCAAAGATGGCCCGACGCCGCGCACCAAGGACGGCAAACCTGACCTGACCGCGGTCTGGGGTTATGCCGGCTACACGTCGGACATTGCCAAGGATTATGACGTCGGCGGCGTGCCAATGACCAAGCTGGGCGAATCCCTGTTCCTGGAGCGCCAAGGCAATCAAGGACGCGACGATCCGGAGGCACGGTGTTTGCCGACGGGCGTGCCGCGCCGCGATCCGTATCCGACCAAGATCATCCAGACCGACAAGGTAGTGGTGGTCCTCTATGAGGGCAACATCCACAGCTACCGGCAGATCTTCATGAATCAGGAACATCCCAAGGATCTCGAACCCACCTGGTACGGCCATTCGGTCGGCAAGTGGGTGGGCGAAGAATTGGTGGTGGACACCATCGGGTTCAACGGGAATACTTGGCTCGATATGGCTGGACACCCGGCCTCGGACAAATTGCACGTGGTCGAACGCTACTCGCGGCCGAACTTCGGCAACCTGATGAACCACATCACGATCGAAGATCCGACGATGTACACCAAGCCGTGGGACATCTTTATGAATACGCCGATCCTGGACGACGGATCAAGCGAATTGATGGAGTATATCTGCACGGAAAATGAACGAGATGCGAAGCATCTTGATAATCTGAAGAGGTAACGCGCTGGGTCAAAACCCGCGACCTCTGGGTGCGCCCTGGAAACTGCGTGAAGATGCAGCCAAATGGCGCACTTTGGACGTCTGATCCTATAATGCTGGGGGTCCGGCGCATGTTGCTGTTATATAGGGAGTTAGTGGCTAGGCAAGACGGGGGATATAAGGCTCTGCCAAATGGCCCTTGTCTTGCTAAAGTGCATGCAATAAACTCCCGTGTAGTGAGGCAGTTCCGGCCGATCCAGGCCAGACGGGTCACTTAGTAGGTGAGCAGGAATTTTTCCATGAAGAAACTACTCGTAATCAGTTCCACCGCCATCGCAGGCGTGTTATCCGTAGCGCTCGTAATGCAAGGGCAAGCCCCGGCCGGCGCGGCGAAGGCGAAAGCCAAGACGGTAACCACAGCCGCCACGACAGGTGCTCCGATGCTGCCCGCCGACGCGCGCAAGTTCGTGAAGTCTTACTGCGAGGGCTGTCATAGCCAGGCCTCGAAGGCGGCGAAGATGGAGTCGGCCCGGCACATTACGCTGGACGACATTAATATTGAGAACGTTGCCGAACATCCGGAGAAATGGGAACTGGTGGTTCGCAAGGTTCGCGCGGGCATGATGCCGCCGAACGGCCTGCCGCGCCCGGACGCCGCGAAGTTCGAGTCCTGGATTCAGTATCTGGAGACTTCGCTAGACCGCACCACGAAGCGCGAGCTGCCGCCTCCAGGCATCCACCGCCTGAATCGCACCGAATACGCGAACGTGGTTCGCGACCTGCTCGACATCGAAATCAACCCGGGCGAATACCTGCCGTCGGATGACTCGACGCGCGGCTTCGACAATGTGGCCGCTGGCCTGTCGATTTCGCCGTCGCTGCTGGAAGGTTACGTTTCGGCCGCTGGCAAGATCAGCCGCGTGGCGCTGGGCAGCGTCTCGACCGCGGTGTCAAAGACCTACCGCGTGCCGGAAGACACGTCGCAGGATTACCACATTGAAGGCATGCCGTTCGGTACACGCGGCGGCATCATTACGGAACACGAATTCCCGGCCGACGGCGACTACACTTTTGTGGTGACGCCGATCAGCAAGGGCAACATGGGCAATACGAACCCGTTCGGCGAAATCCCCGGCGAAAAGCTGGAAGTGATCCTGGATGGGGAACGCATCAAGGTGTTCAACTGGGACACGGATCGTTCTCGCGGGGACGGCACCTTCAACGTGACGGCGCCGGTGAAGGCCGGCCGCCACACGATGGTGGTGACCTTCCAGGCGACCAACGACGCTCCTGGCAACGATTTAAACAAGCACTTCCTGCGCAGTTCGCTCGAAACGGGCGGTCTGCCGGGCTTCCGCTTCTTCCCGCACGTGGGTAAAGTCGTGATCGACGGCCCGTTCAAGGCCGCTGGCGCCAAGGACACTCCGGCTCGCCGGAAGCTGTTCGTGTGCACTCCGGCGTCGCAGGCCGAAGAAACCGCCTGTGCCACCAAGATCATCAACACCTTGGCTCGCCGGGCGTATCGTCGTCCGGTAACGACTCGCGACACCGAGACACTGCTGGGCTTCTTCCAGCGCGGCCGCAATGAAGGTGGCACCTTCGATGCCGGCGTCGAAATGACGCTGCGTCGCGTGCTGAGCGATCCGGAATTTATCTTCCGCCGCGAATCCGAACCGACCGCCGTTGCCGCGGGCAAAACCTACCACATCAGCGATTTGGAATTGGCCTCGCGCCTGTCCTTCTTCATCTGGTCCAGCATTCCGGACGATGAACTTCTGAAAGTCGCCGAACAGGGCCGCTTGCGCCAGCCGCTGGTGCTCGAAGCTCAGGTGAAGCGCATGCTGAAGGATCCGCGCTCTGCCGCTCTGATCGACAACTTTGCGGGTCAGTGGCTGAGCATTCGCGCCATCTCCACGCAGGTCCCCGTTGCCGGCTTGTTCCCGGACTTCGACGACAACCTGCGCAACGCGATGCGGAAGGAGATGGAGTTGTACGTCGGCTACATGATCCAGAATGACCGTCCTGTGACGGAAATGCTGGATGCCAACTACACCTTCGTGAACGAACGCTTGGCCAAGCACTACGGTATGAAGAACGTCTACGGCAGCTACTTCCGCAAAGTGGAACTGCCGCCGGAACTCGACTATCGCCGCGGCCTGCTGGGCAAGGCGCTGTTGATGACAATCTCCTCGCAGCCTGGCCGCACCAGTCCGGTCCAGCGGGGCAAAACGGTGCTGCAGACCTTCCTGGGGGTGGAGCCTCCAGCTCCGCCGCCAAACGTCGAAGTAAACCTCCAGAACAGCGGCGACGAGCGTTCCGCCACACCGACCATGCGTCAACAGATGGAAATGCACCGCAAGAACGAACCGTGCGCCAGCTGCCACAAGATCATGGACCCGATCGGGTTCTCCTTGGAGAACTTCGATGCGACGGGTGCTTGGCGCGACTTGGATGGCACGCAGCCAGTGGATGCCAAGGGTACCTTGGTGGACGGCACGAAGCTGAACGGCGCCAAGGAACTCCGCGGCGCTCTGGTGAAGTACGCGCCGCAGTTCGTGCGCGTCGCCACCGAGAAGATGCTGATTTACGCCCTGGGCCGCGGCACCGAGTATTACGACATGCCGCTGGTTCGCCAGATTGTCCGCGATTCGGCGAAGAACAACTATCGCTTCTCCTCCTTGGTCCTGGCCGTGGTGAAGAGCGAACCGTTCCAGAACAACCAGAAGCTAGTTTCTGAAGCGGGCACCGTGCAACGCGCTTCGCGATAAAATTAGAAGAGGAACCGTAACCATGTTTATTACGAAGAAACATATCTCCCGGCGTACCGTGCTGCGTGGCGCTGGCGTTGCCTTGGGGCTGCCTCTGTTGGACTCGATGATTCCGGCGCAGACGCCTTTGGCGCGCACCGCCGCGAATCCCAAAACCCGCTTTACGGGCATCTTCGTGCCGCATGGCATGGCCCCCGGCTGGTGGGTTCCGGATGGCGATAAGTTGAACGCCGCCAACCTGCCTACGATCATCCAGCCGCTGGCGAAGGTGATCGATCAGACGGTCGTGCTGAGCGGCATGTGGTCGCGCTCGGCGGAACCGCCTGAGGGCGTCACCGGTGCCGACCACTGGGTGGCGGCTGCCTACATGGCCGCCGAAAAACCGAAGAAGGCCACCGGCGCCGACATCCACAACGGCATCACGATCGACCAGTTGATCGCGCAGAAGATCGGTCAAGAGAACCTGCTGCCCAGCTTGCAGCAAGCCATCGAAGATCCGGGCGCGAACTCCTCGAACTGCGGCGAAGGTTATAGCTGCGCCTACACGAACTCGATTTCGTGGGCCAGCCACTCCGTGCCGCTGCCGATGGAACTGAATCCGCAGGTGGTGTTTGAACGCCTGTTCGGCGACGTGCAGGCCAAGACGCCGCAGCAGCGCGCGCAGCGCCGTGATCAGGACAAGAGCATCCTCGATTCGATCACGCAGAGCCTGGCGAGCTTCAAGAAAGACCTGGGCGCGGCCGACCGGCAGCGCATCGACGAATACGCCGATAGCGTCCGCGAAATCGAACGCCGCCTGGAGATCGCCTCGAAGTCGACTGGCGAAATCAACCAGGAAGGCATCGTCGTTCCGACCGGTGTGCCGGACTCGTTCGACGAACACGTGAAGTTGCAGTTCGACCTGCAGGCGCTCGCCTACCAGGCCGACATCACTCGCGTGTCCAGCTTGCTGTACGCTCGCGATTTGACGGGCCGCAGCTACCCGCTGTCGGGTACCAACACCAGCTTCCATGGTGGTTCGCACCACGCGGAAAACCCGGATCGTATCAAGGACTACTCTTTGATCAACCGCTATCACGTCCAGTGCCTGGCCTACTTCGTCGAGAAGCTGAAGAGCATCAAGGACGGCGACGGTACGCTGCTGGATCACACGCTGGTCCTGTACGGCACCAACATGGGCGATTCCAACCAGCACTTGCACTACGACGTTCCGCACATCCTGGTGGGCGGCGCGGGCGGCAAGCTGAAGGGTGGTCGCCATCTGGCCTTCAAGACCAAGACGACCACGACGGGCAGCATGATGCAGAGCATCCTGGGCATGTACGACATCAAGGTGGACAAGTTCGGCGACGGCAACGGTCCGCTGCCGGGGTTGGTCTAAGGAAGCGGAGAACCGAGGAGAATAACGATGCGCTTCCAAAATTCCATTGCAGCAGTAATCGCGCTGTGCGCACCGGTCCTGTTCCTGACCGTGCTGAGCGGCGCCAACAGCCCCGTGGCCGATGCAGCGATGCGCGGCGACACGGCGGCCATTCGCACGCTGATCGCTCAGAAGGCGGACGTGAACCCGGCTCAGGCAGACGGTGCGACGGCGATCCAGTGGGCCGCCTATCGCAACGATCTGGCGATGGCCGACGCGCTGATCGCGGCCAAAGCCGACGTGAAGATCCCGAACCGGGACGGCGCCACCGCGCTACGTCTGGCTGCCACCAACGGCAGCGCGGAGATGATCACGAAGTTGCTGGCGGCTGGCGCCAGCGCCAATGAAACGGGTCTGAACGGCGAGACGCCGCTGATGTACGCGGCTCGCAATGGCAACCCCGCCGCAGTGAAGGCGCTGATCACGGCCAAGGCGGATGTGAACGCCAAGGAAAAGATACGTGGCACCACGCCGCTGATGTGGGCGGCCGAACAGAGCCACCCGGAAGCGGTTGCGGCACTGGTCGCGGCTGGCGCCGATGTGAGCGCCCGCTCGAACAATGACACCAAGGGCAACAGCGCCTACCTCGCCAACCCGGTGAAGCAGCGCTTGAAGTCGTCTTTTGGTGTTCAAGGCGACAACTTCGGTAAGCAGCAAGCCAAGGCCGGTAACGGTCGCGGCGGGCAAGGGAAGGGCAAGGCGGCTCCGCTGCCGAATGCCGATCCGACTGCAGATGCCAACGGTGTGGACGTGGTTGCGGCGGCCGACGCTGCTGCGGCTGAAGCGGCCTTCGGACGTACGCGTGACACCCAGGGTGGCGCGCTGACGCCGCTGGTGTTCGCGGCTCGCCAGAACTGCATTGAGTGCGCCAAGATCCTCCTGGATGCCGGCGCCAACGTCAACCAGACCACCAACTACGGTTGGACCCCGCTGCTCACGGCAACGCAGAATCGCAACTATAAGCTGGCGGCGTTCCTGCTGGAACGCGGTGCGAATCCGAACCTCAAGAACAATGGTGGCTGGTCGCCGCTTTATCTCGCCACCGACAATCGCGACATTGAGATGGGCGATTATCCGACGCCGAAAGCGGACATGGATCAGTTGGAATACATCAAGCTGTTGCTGTCCAAGAAGGCGGACCCGAACATTCGCGTGTGCGGCACCCGTTCTAACCCGAACGGCACCACGCCCACCGAACAATGCGTGGGTGATTCCACCGAAACGCGTACCAACTTCACTATGCAGTGGCTGTTTGAAGATGGTTCGACGCCGTTCATCCGTGCCGCTCAGTCGAGCGATGTGGACCTGATGAAAGTTCTGCTCGCCGCCGGTGCTGATCCCAAGATCCGCACGGCGCACGACGTGACCGCTCTGGCCGTTGCCTCCGGCATCGCCTGGGTGGAAGGCGTCACTTTCGAATGGTCGCGCTCCAAGAACGTCGAAACGGTCAAGATGCTGCTGGACCTCGGGATCAACCCGAATCAGCAGGACGACGAAGGCCGCGCGGCGCTGCACGGTGCGGCTCACAAGGGCCGTAACGAAATCGTCCAGATGCTGGTCGATGCCGGTGCCGACTTGGAAATGCACGACATGGGTAGCCGTGACACTGTCAACGGCGCCATGCTGGGCCTGACCTGGATCCCGCTGCACTATTCTCAGGGTCTGGTTCGCGTCGGTGTGCAGTCTGCCATCCCGCATCCGGACACGGCTGAACTGATCAAGGGCCTGATGACTAAGAAGGGCTTGAAGATCCCGGCTGACATCACTTCGTCGATCTGTTTGACGAAGGGCGTCAACGGCTGCCAGTAGCTCAGAACGCAGTTTAGAAGAGAAGCCCGGCCCGCAAGGGTCGGGCTGTTGTTTTTGGCGACGAACCTCTTAGACACGAGGCCTTCCATCTGCGTACAATTGACAGGATGGCCGGATCTGACGGGAAAATCTCGAATCGCGTCGCTGCAGTCAGCTGCGCTGCTGTGCTCGCCGTATACGCGGCTGGTTACTCGCGCACTAGCGCTGCGGCCAAGCAGTTCGAAGAGCAGTCCGCCGAGCGTCGACCCTCCGGTGGCGGGCGTGCCGCGCGTAGTGAAGGCTCCACTGAAGTAGCCTCCGTGGCTGCTCCCGGGGCACGCGTAGATGTTGCCTCTGCTCCGGCGCGGGAGGCTACTCGTGGCGGGGAACCTACGGCGATTGTAGAATCCAGCGCCAGCGCTACGCCGGTTGTTGCCAACATCGCACCCGTCGCTTCTGCTCCCGCCCAAACTGACGTCGTTGCACCGGCCGCGCCTGTTCCTGCGAATCCGGCTCCTGTGGCCCCGGTTCCTGTGGTGCCTGCTCCGCAATCCGCACCGACTCCGACCCCCGCCCCTGCCGCTCCCGCAGCCAAGAAATGGAAAGATGGCACTTGGTATGGCTGGGGTACTTCGCGCCACGGCGACATTCAGGCCGAGGTTGTGATCAAGGACGGCAAGATCGTCAAGAGCGGCATCGCGCAATGTCTCACGCGTTATTCCTGTGACGTGATCGACATACTGATCAATCAACCCGTGCAGCGTCAGAGTGCCGACGTCGACTACGTATCGCGCGCCACGCAGAGTTCCGACGCCTACTACTACGGGCTCCTCGAAGCTTTGGACGCCTCCACGAAGTGAAGCGTACCGAGGCCGTGATGGGAACTTTGGTGTCGATCGACGCCGACGCGGACGACGCCTTGTTCGAACGTGCCTTCGGCTGGTTTCACGAAATCGAGGAACGCTGCTCGCGGTTCCTGCCCACCAGTGAACTGCGTCAGCTAAAGGTCGGAGAACCGACGGTGGCCAGCCCGATTCTCTTCCAGGCTTTGCGTTTCGCGTTGTTGGTGGCCGAAGAGAGTAACGGAGCCTTCGACCCTACCATCGGCCATCGTATGGCAGAGCGCGGCTACAATCGGGAGCATCGTTCGGGTGCAACAGTCGAGCTTCCACTCCCTGCCACCGACGCCAGTTATCGGGATCTTGAACTCAACACAGAGCAGAACACGATCTTGCTGCGCCGCCCTCTCACGTTAGACCTGGGTGCGGTCGCGAAGGGGCTCGCGGTGGATGCCGCAGCGCGCGAGTTGGAGCCGTGCGAGAACTTCGCCATCGATGCCGGTGGCGATCTCTATCTTGCTGGTAACAACCCGCAGGGTCAACCCTGGACCGTCGGCATTCGTCATCCACGTAACGAAGGGGAGATGATCGTTCGCTTGCGGGTGCAAAATCAGTCCATCTGTACCTCCGGCGATTACGAACGCGGCGAACATATTCTGGACCCGCGCACGGGAACCCCTGCCGAAGCCGTCGCGAGTGCTACGGTCGTCGCCAGCGGCGCGATGTTGGCGGATGCACTGGCCACTGCGGCGTTTGTGATGGGGCCCGATGAGGGCATCGGCTTTCTCACTCGCATGGGCGTCGAAGGCTTGATTGTAACCAAGGATCTGCGCTGCTACGAAACTTCAGGCCTGTGCCATGCGTAAACTGAAACAGTTCTTCAAGACCCCCAAGGGGCTGCTCACCATCATCCTTCTCCTCCTCACGTTGATCGCTGCTCCGGGCGAAGGGTGGGGTGTCGTAGGGATCGGGATGGGCGCCGCAGTAGTGGCGGCCGGCTTGGTGGATACGTTTATTCTTAAAGTTCGTAAAGACGTTTGGGAGTTCCCCAGCGGGGCGGTGCTCACCGCGATGATCGTCACCATGGTGGTCCGTGCGCAGGAACATTGGTACGTGCCTGCCGTGACCTCCGTGGTCGCCGTGATCAGCAAGTACGTGTTTCGCACCCGTACCGCGAACGTATTCAACCCCGCGGCATTTGCCGTCGTGACGATGTTCTACGTGTTTCACATGGGGCAGAGCTGGTGGGGAGCGCTTCCTGAAGTGACGCCGCTCTGGGTCCAGGCCGCTCTGGTGATCGGTGGTCTCTACATTACGGATCGCGTGAACAAGATGCCGCTGGTGCTTGCGTTCCTGGGTGCGTATTTCGTGCTGTTCACCGCGACAGCATATTTCGGCGATCCTCAGTGGGTGGCGGAAATCTTCCGCTCGCCGGATATTCAGGCCGCGCTGTATTTTGCGCTGATCATCCTCACCGACCCGCCGACGTCACCCGCGAAGTATCCGGACCAACTGATCTGTGGGGTCATCGTGGCCGTGGTCAGCTACGCGGTGTTTGAGAAGTTCGGGGTGGTGTACTTCCTGCTGGCTGGCGTACTCGTCGGCAACGTGTGGGAAGCCTGGCGACGTGTTAGCCGCCGTACCAAGCAGAACTTCCCGCAAGGACTCGGGGCGTTTCTCAAAGAAGTCCGCCCCTTCGCGAGTTAGTCGTGCACGCCAAGCTTCCGCAGGATCGTCATCATCGGGCACCAACCCGAAAACGCAGACTGGAGCAGGTTCGCGCCGACAAAGGCCGTCAATAGGAACCAAGCCGGATGCACCCAGTAACCCAGAGCGACACTGAGTATCACAAAAGAGCCCCCAATCAGCCGGATGTAGCGTTCGACATTCATGTTCGTTCCTCCTGTTGTTATGGATGCAATGTCGTCTGAAGTCGTGACGCGCGACGCCGATTCACCATGAAATAAACGATGGGCACAGTCATACGTGACAACGCCAAGGACGCAATCTCGCCCGCCATCAACGCGATCGCCAGACCCTGGAAAATCGGATCAAATAAGATCACCGCCGATCCAGCGACGACCGCCGCCGCCGTAAGTAGCATCGGGCGGAAGCGAACCGCCCCCGCGTCGATTACGGCTTCATCCAGCGGCATTCCTTCGGCGAGACGGAGTTCCACGAAGTCCACGAGGATGATCGAATTGCGCACCACGATGCCCGCGCCCGCAATAAAACCGATCATGGACGTGGCGGTGAAGAACGCGCCCAGCATGCCGTGCGCGGGCAGGATGCCCACCAGAGAGAAGGGGATCGCGGCCATGATCACCAGTGGAGTTAGGAACGATTGGAACCACCCGACCACCAACACGTAGATCAAGATCAGCACGGCGGCAAACGCCAAGCCCAAGTCGCGGAATACTTCGTACGTGATGTGCCACTCGCCATCCCACTTCATTGAATACTTCTGGTCGTCAAAGGGTTGGTGTGCTACCCACTGTTCGATCTGGTAGCCGTCGGGGCGAACTTTGTCGATTTGCGGACCCAAGGCTAGCACCGCGTAAACCGGGCTCTCCATCGCACCGGCGATATCCGCGGTCACATAAGTTACCGGCATCAGATTCTTGTGATAGATGCTCTTGTCTTCGATGCCAGAATGAATCGAAGCGATCTCGCGTAACGGGATCAGTGTTCCGGAACGCCCGGCGACGCGCAAGGACAGCAATCGTTCCATGTCGGCCCGCGTTGCCCGATTCATGCGCACACGGACCGGAACATCTTCTTTCTCTGAGGGGACGTGCAGCAAGCCCGCGAATTCTCCCGACGAGGCCAGTCGCAAGGTCCGCGCAACATCCGCCTGTGAGATTCCGTGCAGTGCCGCTTTCTCCTGATCGACATGGATGCTGTCCTTGCGTACATCATCTTCGACATACCAGTCCACGTCCACCACGCCTTCTGTCTTTTCAAAGATCTTGCGAATCTCCCCCGCCAAACGATTGCGGCCATCGGCATCGGGTCCGTAGACTTCTGCTACCAGCGTTTCCAGCACTGGCGGACCGGGGGGAACTTCGGCGACTTTCAGACGGGCGTTGTAACGCTGGGCGATCGGTTGCAAGCGAGCGCGGACCTGTTTGGCGATTTCGTGACTTTGTAAATCCCGCGCATCTTTTCCGAATAGGTTGACCTGAATATCGGCGACGTTCGATCCCTGCCGCAGAAAATAATGCCGCACCAGTCCGTTGAAGTTATACGGAGACGATGTGCCCACGTAGGTCTGCAGATCGCGAACCTCTTTTTGCTTGAGTACCTCTTGCGCCAATTGTCGTGTGATGCGCTCCGTTTCTTCAAGAGTCGTTCCTTCGGGCGTATCGATGATCACCTGGAACTCGCTCTTGTTATCGAACGGCAGCATTTTTACTTTGACGAACTGCGTATAAAGCAAGGCGCAGGAGGCAACCAGCAGCAGACTGACGATCCCCAGGAATCCCCAACGCAGCGACGGCCGGTGCAATAACGGTCCCATGATGCGGCGATACAGCCGTGTCACTCGATCTTCGGACTCTCCGTGGCCATGCGGTCCCCCATGTTTCAGCATGCGCACCGCAGCCCAGGGAGTGACGAGAAACGCGACGATCAGGGAGAACACCATGGCCGAGGACGCACCGATCGGGATGGGCCGCATGTAGGGACCCATCAGGCCCCCGACAAACGCCATCGGGAGAATCGCGGCGATCACCGCCAGTGTGGCGAGGATGGTCGGATTGCCGACTTCGTCGACCGCTTCCACAGCGACCTGGGTGAGGGTTCGGCCCTGGTTCTCTGGCAGCCGGGCGTGCCGCACGATGTTTTCGACGACTACGATCGCGTCATCCACCAGGATGCCGATCGAGAAGATGAGAGCGAAGAGTGTGATCCGGTTCAGCGTGTAGCCGTAGAGATAGAACACGGTCAGGGTCAGCGCCAAGGTGACGGGGATGGCCGTGAAGACGATCCACGATTCGCGGAATCCCAGGGTGAGCGCGATCAGAATCCCCACGGAGAGCACCGCGATTCCCATATGCTCCAAGAGTTCGTTCGATTTCTCCGCTGCCGTCTCCCCGTACTGGCGGGTCACGGCGATGTGTACATCGCTGGGGATCAGGCTGCCTTTGAAGCCGTCCACTTTGCGCAGGATGTTGTCGGCGACGTCGATCGCGTTCGTGCCTTTGCGCTTGGCGACGGAGATGGTGACTGCGTTGTGAAAGGCGCCGCCCTCAGCGAAACTCACATACTGTGTTGGTTCCTCGCCACCGTCGGAAACGTCGGCGACGTCCCGCACATAGACGGGCCGGCCATTGGCGACAGCGACAACTATAGTCCGAACATCCTCCGCCGATTTCAGGAAGTCGCCGGTTTCAAGCAGGAACTCGCGATTGTCCGAGGATGCGCGACCGGAGTTCACTCGCTGGTTAGCCGCACTCAAACTGCCCAGAACCTGCAACGGGGAGATTGAGTAGCCGCTCAACTTCGCGATATCGAGGGTGACGCGCACCTCACGCTTTTCGCCGCCGATCAGCGTAACGGCGGAAACATCGTTCACCTGCTTGATCGCATCGTTCAACTGCGCCGCAACGCGGCGTAACTCAAACGCACCGTAGCGATCGCTCCATAGCGTCAAGCCTAGAATCGGTACATCGTCGATTGCGCGGGGCTTCACCAACGGCTGACTCGCACCGGGAGGGATCAGGTCAAAGTTTGCGAACATCTTCTGATTTAGGCGAACGATGGCTTCTTCTTCGTCCTGGCCTACCAGAAATCGCACGATGGCCATGGACTGGCCCGGACTGGACGTGGAGTAAACGTACTCGACTCCAGGGATCTCCCACAGCAGCTTCTCCATCGGCTTGGTAACGCGCTCTTCCACTTCACGCGCCGATGCCCCGGGCATCGCGACCATCACGTCGATCATCGGGACTTTGATCTGGGGCTCTTCTTCCCGGGGCAATCGCCACACGGAGAAGGCTCCGATCGCGATCGATGCAACGATGAACAGCGGAGTCAGTTTTGAATCAATGAAGGCCGCCGCTAAGCGTCCGGCAAATCCGAGATGGCGCGTCTCCTTCACGGGCGTACCTCGACTCGCGAACCGTCCATCAACTGTGAAGGCACCGGGTTGATGATCGTTTCCCCGGCACTTAAGCCAGAGAGGATCTCAATCCCGTCGCCAGTCGAGGCTCCCGCGGTCACCATGCGCGAGCGGGCGATACCGCCGTCGACAACGAACACTTTCTGCACCTGTCCCTGCGAGAGGACCGCGCTAGACGGCAGCACCAAAGCATCTCGATTCCCTAGGCTGAAGCGAGCTCGCCCGAATTGTCCGGCGCGCAACGCGCTGGAGTCCGGCAAGTCGATCTTCGCGGTGAAGGTCCGTGACGTCGCATCTACGGACGGCACGATCTCCCCAACCCGTGCGTTCATTGGCGGCAGCCCGTCGATGTCGACGGCGACGCTCTGTCCCACCTTTACCAACCCTAGCCTGGATTCTTCCACAGCCGCCTCCAAACGCAGGGCTCCGCTTTGTTCGATCGTCATCAAGGGGGCGCCCGGAGTTGCTAACGCTCCAGGCTCCACTGTCTTCGCTGTGATGACGCCGGTGCCCGGAGCCACGACGGTTGTGTAGGACTGCTGAATCTGCGCGCTGCGCACTGCCTGTTCTGCCTGCTGGATCTTTGCGGCGATTTGTTCCCGCTTGGCCTGGGCCATGGCGTAGTTCGCGTCGGCCAGTTTCCGTTTTGCCGACACTTCATCGAACTCCTGATTGGAGATCGACTTCTTATTCAACAAGTCCTGCATGCGCGCAAACGTCGCCTGCGCCAGGTCGAGCTGTGCTTTGGCGGCATTCACCGCGCCCTCGACTTCCGGTTGCGCACTGCGTGCCTCGGCCACGGCAGCTTCGGCCTGCCGGATCTGTGAATCGATCTCCGGTGCGTTTAGCGTCACCAATACTTGGCCTGCGGTGACGCGATCCCCGAGTTTCACCCGCACCTCGCGGACATAGCCCAGCATGCGGCTGGCGACGTCGGTGGAGGTGCGGGCGCGCACCGTGCCTACTGCTTCATAGGTGTGGGCGACGGGGCGCATGGTGGCTTGAATTGTGGAAACAGCAACGGGGACTGGGGCAGGTGCTTCGGTTTGCTCTGACGGTTTCGTGCCGCAGGCTGCCAAGCCCAGCGCCATCACGATGACGATAGTGTTCTTCATTGCAGTACCTCCGAATTCAAGCTCAAGGTTCCTTGCGCAAACACCAGCGCGACGCCCGCCAGTCGTTGATCATGTACGGCGGCTAACTTGCGCGATCGTGCTTCTGCCAGCGCGGATTCACTTCGCAAGAGTTCGGTCACAGTAGTCAACCCGGCATCGTAGCGATTCTTGGTGATCCGCAAGCTCTCTTCCGCTTGGGCGATCGATGCCTCCGCTACAACAATGCGTTGCGATGCGGCGTCCAACTCCGCCCGTGCTCGAATCACTTCCAACTTGGATCCCTCGGTAGCCTGTTTCTCCATCGCCTTTGCCCGATTGAGCGTGTGCGTGGCTTCCTCAATTCGAGCCCGATCCGCATAACCGTTGAATAGATTCCACCGCAGCGTTACGCCCGCAAACCAGTTCGCGCCCGCACGGGTTACAAACCTCTGGCGATCGGCTTCGAAGGCGCTCCGGAAGGATACTTGCGGGAGATACGCGGCCCGAGCCGTGGTGGACTGGTTCTGCGCCAGTTGCGTCGCCAATCGCGCTTGCCTGATCTCCGGTCGTTCCACTACGCCGTCGCGTTCCGTAGCGATCGTCCGGTCAGTCAACGGTGTTGTCAACGCGTAGTGGCTGTCCAATGGTTCGGCCATCGCTTCGTTGAGGGCGGCTTCGGCCACCTGTAAATCCGCTCGACGGCGGATCTGTTGCTCTTTCATCGCGGCAACATGCACTCGGATTGACAAGACGTCGGCATCGGTCGACATGCCTGCTTCTCGCACGGTCTGGGCTCGTTCCAGGTCGGCCTCCGCAGAGCGAACAGCAGTATCCGCCACGTTCCCCATCTCGCGCGCCAGCAGGACCCCGTAGTAAGCAGCTGCGACACGCCCGATGATCTGCTGCTCGGCCTTGTGCTTCTCTTCGGCCGCCATTTCCTGACCGAGCTTGGCGCCTTGTTCTGCTTGCTTCGTGAGTCCGGCATCGAACAACGGCTGTTCTACGCTGAGCACGGACTGAAAGTTGTTCAATGCGGAGGGGTTGTTCAGCGCGCCGAGTGCGAAGTTACTTTCTGCAAACTGGCGTTGCGTGAGCAAGGACCCGAACACAAATACGGGATTGTTACTGCGTTGCCAGGACTCTGTGTAGTTGAGCTTGGGCAAGCGAGCGCTGTGGGCTTGCTGAATCCGAGTATCGGCGGCCTTCACGCCGCTCTCTGCCGCACCGATCGAAGGGTGACTATTTATAGCCCGTTCTGCTGCATCATGCAGAGTGAGCGCGTTCTGTCCCCAAACAGAGACGCCGAGTAGCGAACTGGTCGCCAGTAGTTTCCATGACATATGGTTACTCCAGACGATGCAGTTTCCCGCAAAGCGTCACAAAGTGAAGGGATGTGGCTCAGCTCATCGCACCGTAAAACGTGGTTCTAATTCGTTCAACTTCTCTACGATGCCTGTGTATTCCAACTCCGCCATGGGTAGCATCGCTGCCCCGAAAAAGCCTTGGCGGCGCATTTCCATCGATTTCCGGGCTGTCGCATCGCGGACGGTGTCCCAGAAGGGATGGGCGAAGTTGTCGACAGGTTCCGTGAGCTTGCCGTTGTGGCAGCAATACCCGGCTGAGGTCACCAGCGGCGGACCATCGAAGTAGCTGGTCCCCGTCAGCAGCGGTACCGGCATCAGTGGCATTTGATGCGATCCACGCATCCCGCCCGCCACGAAGTGCCCGATGGCAAACGGAGCCAGGATCTCGCCTGTGGCAGGGAAGTTCATCTGCGCACGGACCAGCATCACTGGATCGTCCTTGCCGGTATACTTGCCCGCGATGTTGTGCAGTCTGGATGTTGCCACCACAGCGGCCTGCTCGCCTGTTGCACGTGACCACACGGATTCCACCACGAACCGCTCGGGATCGCGCAGCAAGGCTGCAATCTCGTACAGGTTCTCCGGGGCGTTCAGTTCAATCACCCGATCGCCTTCGGTGTAATTCACGTCCATGATTACGAAGCGGAAGCCCTTCGACATCTTCGGCGATAACAACAATCCCGGTGTGTTCATCGGGTCGGCGAACGCCAGGTACAAGGGAAGATTGAAGGCCCCGGGATCTGTCTTGTCGGCTGCGAAAAATAGAAACGGCTCTGCCGCGCGCTCTTCGATTTCCATCTCCGCTGCCGCTGGACCCATGCCCTTCACATTGCCTGAAAACGACGTTTTCAATAGATCCTGTCCGGCTCCGTAGAGTCCTTCGGACTTGGCCACCTCGGTCCCTTTTACAAACGCATCCCATGCCAGTTGATGAATCACCGCGTTGCCGGTGCCTAGCGTGTGTGTCATGAGGATCGCGACGTCATCTCCTGTGTGGCTGATGGCATGGTCCAGGAGCACATCCTTGCCTGCTGTAGCGATGTGCTCGGCCACCGCAGCTCGTAGTTTGCGCGAGGGGGCAACGTGCCCGCCGATCGATCCCACGTCCGCCTTGATCACACTGATGGTTAGTTTCATTACGATCCTCTCTACTTACCGCGCCCGCGCGCTGATCCGCCCTGCTGGCGGCCAGCGCTCCGCTGGCTGTCGCGCTGATGTTCCTGCTCAATACTCCGTCGGCGGTTTTCATCCTGTCTGGGTTGCTGTGCCGGAGCCTGTCGCGAAGGCGCTCGCTGCGCCGGAATTGGTTGCGACACTGGCGGAGGAGTATTTCTCGGCTGCTGTGCCGGCCGAGTCTGTCGATACTCCGGCCGCTGTGTTGGCGCCGGCTGCTGGCGACGCATCTCCTCCACTTGGCCAGGATCCACCGGGCGTCCGGGATTTCGTTCCAACGTGGGCCGTTGCTGTTCAAAGGGAACCGACCTAGGTGCGGGGGTGCCGCGAACGGTAACAACACGCCGGTCCACTCCGGCGGGAGGTTGCGGTGCCACTCGGCCCCCTTCCGGGACTGGAGCGGTGCTGCGCAGTGAAGGCGGCACCGGAGCTGCTGTTCCGCCGATGCGCGTGCGGCCCGCGTCGGCTGGATTCAGGCGCACGGCCGCTCCACCTACGGGACGCGCGCCCACGAACACATCTTCCGGTACGGCTGTGATTCCTCCCGGCGCAACTCGATTGACGTAGCGTTGCCGCGCCGGATCGGTTTGCCAGGCCGCGCCTGGATTCGCGATCACCGTGTGGCTGATGTTCACATTCGTGATGTATAGCCGGCTTGCACGATAGGGCGGAATGTAGACCTCGCGCGGACCCAAGGGGAACCACGCCACACCCAGCCCCATCCCGACGCCGAAGTGCCACCGCAATCCTGGCCCGCCTCCGCCGACAAAAATCACCAGCGCAGGCGCATAGATCGCACGAATCCGTGGCGGTCCCGGCACCCACACCCATACGCCGTTGATCATCACCCAGCGCCCGTAGTGAAACGGCGCGAAGCCCCACGGAGCATCGTCCACCCACGTCCAGCCCCACGGCGCGATCCACACCCAGTGTCCGAAGCGATAGGGAGCCCAGCCGGGCGGCATCCCGCGCGGCATCCACACTGGCCCGTACGCCGGGTACGTCTGCCACGTTCCGTATACATCCAGATCGCCACGGCCGACAACATAGGGCGAAACGTTCTGTTGGGCCTGTCCCGTGGGCACACGCCGCTCGCGCGCATCGACGAAGCTGTCGAACGCGTCCAGAGGAGGTGCCGCAGTGATGTCGTAGGTAACGCCGGCAGCTCCATTGGCTGCGTTTACGATCTGTGCCTGCTCATTGGCCCTGATGGTGAAGGCCTGCGTGCCACTGGCCGCATCGATCTGTCCGGTCCGGGCGATCGCCACGGTGCGGTTGCCATCCGCGGCGACGTTCACGCGATAGTTGCCTGTGCGCAGCAGCGTCAGGGCTGCTTGCGGCGTGTCGACTTCGAATTCGTCGTCTTCGTCCAGGCGCTCGACGTGCGTCTGGACCGCACCTTGAACCACTCTCGTCTGTACAAAGTGGTCATTCAGATTCAGAAACTCCAGGCTGGTCTGCGCGTCCATGCGCACGTCGGCGTGGCCTAGCTCCAGTTCCGCCCGTGATCCGGTCGCCGTCCACAACTCATCGCCGATGGTCAGGGGACGATTGAGCGTCGCCAGGACCCACTCTTCGGTGCCTGCGGCCTTGAAGGAAACCGTTCCTTCGACATAGCTCAATCGGGCCACACGCCCGGGGGCGTCGGGGGTCGCATTGTCCACTGGAGCAGGAATCGTTCTCGTGTTCTGAGCACATCCGGCCAGCGACAGGCCCAAGGCGAGCAACGGGATTCGGAGAGAAGTTCGGTTCACGGCAAGTCCTCAGCTTAGGTACCGCACGTCGGCGGCCACTCCTGATTTCGTACTTTACAGTGAATTCAAGCCGAATGGCGCCAAGGTGCGCGGAACCGCCCAACTGGGTGGTGCGTGAACTTACTCAGCGGTATTAGCGGGAAGCCGTGACCTTTTCCAGATAGTCGCTCGTGACGCCTTCATGCGAGGTGTGCGCCACCACCTGACCCTGCCGGAACACGATTACTTGCGGCGATTCATGCCGCACGTTCGTCCGAGTAGCGATTTCCTTCGCCAATTCCCGGTTGCGCACGGAAACGGTGTAGACCGGGACGGAGGGGTTAGCCGCCACGAACGCGTCCACTTGTCGCTGGGCGAACCAACTGGTGGCGCAGGTGGGGCTGTGCTTGAACAGCACGGCTACCTCGGCCTCGGTCACCGACGCAAAGTCAAATTCTGGTTCCGATTCGGAGGGTTTTTGTGGTTTGGACAGCCAGTTGAACACTGCTTTCATTGTCCCATGCCGTGTCGTTCTGCCCCGTCCATCTGGTAAACTGCAAATGCGTGCGGCCCTAGCTCAATTGGATAGAGCGCCACCCTCCGAAGGTGGAGGTTACAGGTTCGAGACCCGTGGGCCGTACCATTCTTCTTCCCGCCTCAACCCGGCCGGTTATTTGGTGCGCTGCTTCTTTCCCAGTAATTTCAGCAACACGCCTACCTGATTTTCCCGCTCTACCGGATGCCGCAGGGGCAACTCCGGATGCACTTCGTAGGCGTTGCGCCGACCCACCTTGGTTAGGGTGAGGTAGCCTTCGGTCAGCAGATCGGCCACGATGCGCTGTGCCGAACGCTCGGTGATGCCCACGCGATCGGCCACTTCCTTCATCCGGATCTCCGGATCTGCGGCGATACACAGCAACACGTGGCCATGATTGGTGAGAAAAGTCCAGGTTTCCACAGGTGTCCTGACTCATAGTACGACATCTGAAGCGCGACAGTCAAAACAGGACTTGCATAACGCGACACAAAAGACGTATATTGGGGCTGCGGGAACGACCCGCGCAAGAGGAGATTACTTGGCCCCTAAACCCATCATCACGGTCGCGCACGGCAACGGCATTGGACCCGAGATCATGAAGGCGACCCTCCGCATCCTGGAGGCCGCCGGCGCCCGCTTCGATATCGAAACCATCGAGATCGGCGAAAGCGTCTACCAGCGCGGCTTCACGTCCGGCATCGAACCCTCTGCCTGGGATTCGCTGCGCCGCACGAAAGTGTTCCTGAAAGCTCCGATCACCACGCCCCAAGGCGGTGGTTTCAAGAGCTTGAACGTAACCATCCGCAAAACGCTGGGTCTCTACGCCAACGTGCGGCCCTCGGTCAGCTACCACCCCTTCGTCGCCACCAAGCATCCGCGAATGGACGTGGTGATCATCCGCGAGAACGAAGAAGACCTGTACGCCGGCATCGAGCATCGCGAAACGGACCAAGTGGTGCAGTGCCTGAAGCTGATCACGCGCCCCGGCTGCGAGAAGATCGTGCGTTACGCCTTCGAATACGCCCGGCGCAACAACCGCAAAAAGGTGACCTGCTTCACCAAGGACAACATCATGAAGCTCACCGACGGCCTGTTCCACAAGGTCTTCGATGAGATCGGCGCGGAGTATCCGGAACTGCAGAAGGAACATTGGATCGTCGATATCGGTGCCGCTCGCCTCGCGGATACCCCCGAGATCTTCGACGTGATCGTGATGCCCAACCTCTACGGCGACATTCTCTCCGACGTTGCGGCTCAACTGACCGGCTCCGTTGGTCTAGCCGGATCGGCCAATATCGGCGAACACATCGCGATGTTTGAAGCGATTCACGGCTCGGCTCCGGATCTGGCAGGGAAGGGCATCGCCAACCCGTCCGGTCTTCTGCTCGCTGCGGTCATGATGCTGGTTCACCTGGGTCAAACCGACGCGGCGGAACGCATCCACAACGCCTTCTTACGTACCCTCGAAGACGGAATCCACACGCCTGACATCTACAAGCCGGAGGTCAGCTCACAAAAAGTGGATAACGCGCAGTTCACTGAGGCGATCATCCAGCGGCTCGACCTGCTCCCGCAGCGTTTCCAACCCGTCAGCTACGACCACGCCCCCGCGACACCTATCGCCACCTGGAAACCCAGACCGCCTGCCGACAAGCAGATGGTTGGCGTGGACGTCTTCCTCGACTGGGCCAAGGGCTCGCCCGACGATCTTGCGTGCACGCTGAGGAGCGCCACGAACCAAAGCCTCGCGCTGTCGATGATCACCAACCGCGGTGTCAAGGTGTGGCCCGGTGGCATGCCTGAAACCTTCTGCACAGATCACTGGCGCTGCCGCTTCCTGCCGGCCGAAGGCGCGAAGACCAGCCACGACGACGTGATTCAGCTGCTGCATAAGGTCCAGAGCGTGGGCCTCGACTTCATCAAGATGGAGAACCTCTACACCTTCGATGGTGAGCCTGGTTTCTCGCTGGGGCAGGGACAATGAACCGCACTCACCTTCGCATGTTGGAAGCGGAAGCGATCTTCGTTCTGCGCGAAGTTGCTTCGGAATTTGAACGCCCGGTGCTGCTGTTTTCCGCAGGCAAGGACTCGGTGGTCGTCAGCCACCTTGCCCGCAAGGCGTTTTACCCGGGCAAGATCCCGTTCCCGCTGCTGCATATCGATACGGGCCACAACTTCCCGGAGACGATCGCGTACCGCGACTAGTGGATTCAGCATCTGGGTGCGGAACTGATCGTCCGCAGTGTGGAAGACTCCATCCGCATCGGCCGCGCCAAGGAGACCACGGATCCGAACGGCAGCCGCAACGCCCTTCAGAGCATCACCCTGCTGGACGCCATCGCTGAGTTTAAGTTCGATGCGGCCATCGGGGGTGCTCGCCGCGACGAAGAAAAGGCCCGCGCCAAGGAACGCTTCTTTTCCTTCCGCGATGAGTTCGGTCAGTGGGATCCCAAGAACCAGCGGCCGGAACTTTGGACGCTCTACAACTCCCGGAAGCATCCCGGCGAACACTTCCGCGTCTTCCCGATCAGCAACTGGACGGAGATGGACGTCTGGACCTATCTACGTCAGGAGAACATCGCCATGCCGTCGCTTTACTTCACGCACGAACGCGAATGCGTGGAACGTGACGGCATGTTACTGGCGAAATCCCCGTTCATCGAACTGCTCTCTGGCGAGCAGTATCGCCCCTCCCGGGTCCGATTCCGTACCATTGGAGATATGACCTGCACTGGCGCGGAACCGTCAGAAGCTGCGACCATTGAACAGATCATCCAGGATCTGGCCGTCAGCCGCCAAAGCGAGCGCGGCGCCCGCGCCGACGACAAAAAGTCGGCTGCGGCGATGGAGGATCGCAAGCGGGAGGGGTACTTCTAAATGTCGGACGCAAAGCCGCTGGTCGGCGTAGTGATGGGCAGCAAGTCGGATTGGGACACCATGTCGCACGCCGACGCGATCTTGACGCAGTTCGGCGTTCCTCACGAATGCCAGATTGTTTCCGCCCATCGCACGCCGGTATGGATGGCCGAATACGCCACCTCAGCGGCCGAACGCGGTCTGGAAGTGATCATCGCCGGGGCAGGTGGAGCCGCGCACCTGCCCGGTATGATCGCCGCGCACACTGTGGTTCCCGTGCTCGGCGTGCCGGTCGAAAGCGCGACGCTCAAAGGTCAGGATTCGCTGCTGTCGATCGTGCAGATGCCCGGTGGCATTCCCGTCGGTACTCTTGCAATCGGCAAAGCGGGAGCCAAGAACGCCGGTCTGTTGGCCGTCGCGATCCTCGCCAATACTCGTCCTGAACTGCGCGAAGCGCTAGTCAAGTTCCGTAAAGATCAGGAAGCCGCCGTGCGCGCCGACCGCCTGCCCGGAGCTGCCGAATAATGAAGACGTTTCTTCCGGGCTCCACCGTCGGAGTCCTGGGCAGCGGTCAACTTGGCCGCATGTTCGCCATGTCTGCGCGTGAAATGGGCTACCGGGTCCACACGTTCTCTCCAGATGCCGACACGCCCACTGGCCAGATCTCTGATGTGGAAGTGACCGCGTCCTACGATGACCTCGACGCCGTGCGAGCTTTCGCCCGAAACGTCGACGTGGTCACCTTCGAATTCGAAAACGTTCCCGCAGCCACCGCCGCAGCCATCGACAAAATCGTGCCCGTGCGCCCCGCCGGTAGCGTTCTGCACACCACGCAGCATCGGATTCGCGAGAAACAATTTCTCTCTGGAGCGGGTATCCCCGTCGCGCCATTTCGTTTAGTTCGGTCCCTCGACGACCTGAACAAGGCCATCGACGAACTCGGCACTCCGTCGATCCTCAAGACCGCCGGCTTCGGCTACGACGGCAAGGGGCAGGCTCGCATCGCGACCAGGGATGACGCCGCATCCGCGTGGGCTTCGCTCAAGACCGACGAAGCGGTGCTCGAAGGCTTCATCGATTTCGAACGCGAACTTTCGATCATCGCCGCACGCACCGCTGACGGGCAGTTCGCCCACTATGGCCTCGTGGAGAATCAGCACAAGAATCACATCCTGGATCTCACCATCGCGCCCGCGCCGCATTCGGCGAGCCTGCTCGCAGCGGCTGAAGAGATTGCCCGCACCGTGCTCACGAAACTGGATGTGGTCGGCGTGCTGTGCGTCGAACTATTCCTCACGCGTGACCAGCAATTGCTGGTCAATGAACTCGCTCCGCGTCCGCACAACTCCGGCCACTGGACCATCGATGCCTGCGTCACCAGCCAGTTCGAACAGCAACTCCGCACGGTGTGTGGACTGCCGCTCGGGTCCACGGAACAACTGCGACCTGCGGCGATGGCCAACCTGCTCGGGGACGTCTGGCAGCACGGCACTCCCAATTGGTCGGCTGTCTGTGCCATGCCCGATGTGAAGCTGCATCTCTACGGCAAGCTCGACGCGCGCCCCGGTCGCAAGATGGGCCATCTCACGGCTCTGGGTGCCACTCCGGAAGCTGCCGCCGAGACCGCCCTGCGCGCTCGCGCCGCGCTCCTGTCGAAGAGTTAGAGAACGTCCGCGAAACCGCGTTTCAGGTGGCGGAAGAAGAAGCCCCCGGCGACAAACACAGCCACCGAATACGCCGCGATCATCCCCAACTGGGCCGGATCCGGCCATGCCGCTGTCAGCAGACGCGAGCGATACGCCTCCACCACGAAGGACATCGGGTTCCACTGGATCAGAAAGCGATAATCGGCCGGAATCTTGTCGGCGCTGATCATCACCGGCGTTAGCCACAGCCACACCGTCATCACCACGTTCAGCACTTGTCCCGTGTCGCGCAGGTAGACATGCAGACTCGACGCGATCCAACCGATGCCCACGCCCAGCAGTCCCACAAAGAACATGTACACCGGCAGCAGCACCACCAGTGGACTCAGGGCATGCGTCATGATCACGCTGGCTGCCATGACCAGCACTACGCCGATCAGGTGGTGAATCATGGAGCTCAGGAAGATCGACACCGCGACCACTTCCGAAGGAAACACCGTCTTCGTGATCAGTCCAGCGTGATCCACCAGCGAACCAGCCGACCGCGTCACCGTTTCCTGAAACAACATCCACGGCAGGTAGCCCGCCATCACGAACAGCGCGTAGCTACGCGTGGGTGCCGTGTCAGGGAGTTCCATTTGCAGGCAGACTTGGAACACGAAATACCAGATCGACAGCTGCACTAGCGGATGCACGATGCCCCACAGCCAGCCTGCAGCCGAGCCCACGTAACGCTGGTGAAAATCGCGACGCACCAACTGTGCGACCAGCGCGCGGCGCTCCACCAGATTGCGCAGGAAGTGGCGACCCGGGATACTCATGAATCTCTATTGTAGACTCTAGGGATGAAATTCACGGGCGGAATCGCTTTGTTCGCCGCCGCGACGCTGTGGGCGCAGGCCCCGAATCCGCAGCTGTCGGCCCCCGCCGTGAACACGCTGTGTGCCCGCACCGCGCAACTCATGGAAGCCGGTGGTGTGGCCATCCCCGATCTGCGCCAAGTGGCGATGCCCATCATCGCCAACGTCCGGCAGGCATGCTCCGATCTGCAACTGCGTCCTGCGACTGGTCCGCCCACTTACGCGGTTGTGCAGAATCTCCACACCTATCTCGAGATCGCCGACGCTGTCCCGAAGCCCTTCCCATTCCCCGACGTGGCGCGCGATCAACTGCGCGAAGTCCGCGATGCGTTCACCCGCTTCGACGCCCACTTTCGTGCGCTGCTGGATCAAAAAGACGCCGATCTCCGCGCTCCCGATCGTGACGGAGTGATGCGCTTCAGTGAAGAGAACCGCCTGCTGCCCGCCTCGCGCGGCCGCCGAGTCGTCTTCTTGGGCGATTCGATCACCGCCCAGTGGCGTCTCAACGAATACTTCCCGAACGAGGACTTCCTAAATCGTGCCATCAACCTGCAGCTCAGCGCGCAGCTCCTGGGGCACATGAAGCCCGATGTGATCGACCTCAAAGCCAACGCCGTCGTGCTCGGGGCAGGGACGTATGATGTGAATCGCGAGGTCCCGCTGCCGCTCATCCAGAACAGTTTCGAACTGCTCGCCGACATCGCCGAAGCCAACCACATCAAGGTATTGGTTCCCTCGGTGCTCCCGGTCAACGACTATCTCAAAACCGAGAACCCCACCTACGAACGCACTCCCACGCGCCCACCCGCGCGCATCGTCGAGCTGAATGACTGGCTGAAGAAGTTCTGCGCGCAACACAAGTTCACGTACATCGACTACTACGCGGTGCTGGTCGACCCGCAAGGCTCGCTCTTGGCCGACGCTTCCGATGACGGTCTGCACCCCAACTCCAAGGGGTACCGGCTGATGGCTCCAGTCCTGGCCAAGGCCGTCGACCAGGCTCTGAAGCCTGTCGCGCCGCCGCCCGCAGCTCCGGTGAAACCTGCGAAGAAGAAATAACGTCCGATAATAGAGTTATGGCGCGCCTGTCGAAATTCGTGCTGCTGCTGATGCTGGCCGTTCCGGTCTGGGCGCAGCGCCAGATGTCCGTCGCGCAGTTGGAAGAGTTCGTCAAATCCTCGATCCAACTGAAGCACAAGGACAAGGACGTCGCCGATATCGTGAAGACGTTGCGACTCACGCAGAAGATCAGCGCCAGCACCATTGAGGATCTGCAAGGCTACGGCGCCGGTCCGCGAACGCTGGAGGCCCTGCGCGCGTTGATCCCAATCACTGCAGCGTTACCGACTCCGCCTCCTCCCGCCCCCGTTGCGCCGGTGTTCACCTTGCCTCCGCCGACAGCCGCCGAACAAGCCGCGATTCTGGAAGAGGTCCGCCGCAATTCGCTCGACTACACCGACGGCCTTCCGAACTTTATCTGCACTCAGGTGACGCGCCGCTATATCGATGGGTCGGCCAACGGTTTCTGGCAGCTCAACGACACCATCCAGGAACAGTTGAGCTTTGTCGACAAGAAGGAAGACTACAAAGTCGTCCTGGTGAACAATCTTCCGGTGAAGAATGTGTCCCACAACCAGCTCGGCGGCACCACGTCGTCCGGCGAATTCGGCACCATGCTGTATCAGATCTTCAAGCCGGCGACGCAAGCCGAAATCTCCTGGGAACGCTGGGCAACGCTGCGAGGCCGCCGCACACATGTCTTCGCCTTCCGCGTGCTCCAGAAGAATTCCGAGTATCTGATCGCCGACCAGACCTCGGGCCGCGAGATGATCGGTGGCTACCACGGCCTGCTCTACGCCGATCCGGAAACCAAGATGATCATGCGTCTGGTGATGGATGTCGATGGCTTGCAGAACTTCCCGATCCAGCGCATCCACCTCGATCTGAACTATGACTTCGTCGAGATCTCCGGTCGCCAGTATGTGCTGCCGCTCAAAGCGGAGCTCACGTCCGGCACCGCACGTTACGCCAGCCGTAACGACGTGGAGTTCCGCCGCTACGAACGGTTCAGCGCTGACGCGAAGATCATCTTCGACGTGCCGGATGAGATCCCAGCGGATCAGTTGCAGGAACAGCCCATAAACAAGTAGCTAGAACGCGAGCCGAGCCGTCCGCATCGTCCCAGCGGCGTTCGATAACTCGGCCTCGACGCCTGCAACCGAGCTGTTGTTGTTCACCGGGAAGGTCACGGTCATGCGGAACACGCTGCCGCCCGGCGTGTTCGTGAAGAACGCGCGGAACGCGGCGGAGAAGTCCGCTGGGATTGCTGATCCGATCAACTGTCCGGCCCCATCGTAAAACCGGAACATCATCGCCCCTACCGAGTATGTGTTGTCGAACCCGGTCAGTGTCACGTCTAGCCGGTTGGGAGCTTTCGTCGCGTTCGCTTTATCCAGGGTCACCTGCGCCGCCGGGATCGTCATCGTGATCGTGGGATCTGCCGTGAACCCCGGCGCATAGTCTCCGAACGTGAACCGCAACCGCCCTGCGCTCGTCCCGGTTTGCAATGTCGCAAAATCACGACCATTCAATGTCACAGTCGTCTTGCCCGCTTCCACCGCGAATTTTAGCTGTCGCGATGCGCTCTCTATGAACATCACTGCCGGATCATCGCCCGCCAACGCGGAATCCGCCTGAAACGCGACCGTCAACGTGCCACTTCCCGCCACAGCAGCGGGAGCCGCAAGCTTCACAGTTACGCGTCGCTGTTGCGCGCTGCCGAATACCGCCGAATCGAACTCCAAGATTGGCTGCGGCAAGGGCGATTCGATCGCCACCGCCGCCAGTGCGTACGTGCGACCCTGCACTTGCAACGCTCCTGCGATCACACCCGTTGAAGCCGCGTTGAGTTGCAGCGTGAGTGTCACAGACTGCCCCGCGGCCATTGAGAAGGGCACCGCGTTCGGTGTCACCGAGAACCCCGCGCCGCTCACATTCAACGTCGAAATCGTGATCGCCTGCGATCCGCCATTGGTCAGCGTCGCGGTGCACGTCTTCGCCTGTCCCCGCACCACCTCGCCGAAATTCACCGTGTTCGCCGACGTGCCCACGCACTGCGGCGCGATCGTCAAAGTTGGGCCCGCGCTGACATTTACCAGCACGAGCGCCGTCGACCCGTTCATTCGCAGATTTGCGCTGTAACTCGCCGGGGCACCAGCCGTGAACACGAGCGTCGCATTCACGGAACCACCTGGAGGCAACGCAATCGGCGGAAAGGGTCGCTGCAAGGAGAACCCCGCGCCGTCGGCGGAGAACTGCGTGATCTGCGCGTCCTGAGTCCCCAGGTTCCGCACCCGAAGACGAACGCTTTGCGTGTCGCCCGATTCCATGGGGCGCAACTGGAGCAGCGCGTTCGGAGCCAGCACGGTCTCCGTCGTTCCGTCCACCACGTACATCGTCAGTTGCCCGAAGCACGGCAGCGTCAAGAGGAGAGCCAGCAGAAGCCGCGTCATTCCACCACCTCCACAGGTATCACCGGCAACCGGAACAACGCTTCGCGCCCATGTTCGACGCGCAGCAGATACTCGCCATCATCCGTGCTGACTTGAACGAACTCCTCCGACACGGCGCGCAGTACGCGAACGCTTGTCAGCGCGATCCGTACATCGCCCATCACCACTTCTTCGCTCGACGCATACACCAGCCCGCTCGGAAGCAGCAGCGCACACCGAGCTTCCGGAGGCAGAATCCCGACCACGCCGCCGTCCGTATCCAGCACGTAGATACCAGCCTCGCGATGCTCCAGTGTCAGCGCGACATCTGGCACATACGCCGACGCCTCGCCATCCGTCGCGCCCACCACGAACGCGCCTGCAATTCCGTCCACCGCATGCAGAGCCCCGCGCGCATCCATCACATAGCCCAGCACGGGCCGTTCGACGCCCGCCCCGGCGCACGCGGCGAGCATTATCCACATCAAGAGTTTCTTCATGGCCGCCCTATCGCGATCGTCGGGGTCCCAATCTGCGGAGCCGAAGGCGTCGGAACTGCCGCGGGAGCTTTACCTGTTACTCCCACCGCCGCCACGCCGATCGCCGCCGCCAAGCCCACCGCGATCCACACTCTCTTCTTACTGCGTGAAATCTTGTGCACTGGTGCCGCGTCGCGATTCTGCGTCAGCACCGCCGCCGCCGACAAATACAGCGGACACACCACGCCTCCGCGCACTTGTCCTTTGGCCGCCGTGATGCGGAGTTCGAAGGCGCCTGTCTCGCGCCCCCACTGCATGCCCCAAACTTCGGCACGCCCGCTGGCATCCGTATTCACGATCTCGTTGCGTTGACCTGAGGAGAACTGTCCCGAAGGCCCCTGTTCCGGCAACCGGAAGTTGACGATCGCGCCTTCCACCGGCTTGCCGGTTTCATCCGTGATCTGCACGACGACGCCGCGTGTTGCACGCGAGCCCGCCGCGTAGACCGCCCCTTCGCCCTGCACCACCCGCAGTTGCAGAACTGCGGGATCGGTTTGTGCCCAACCCGACAGGGCAAGGAAGAGCAGTGTTATCCCCAGCTTCATCACATGGAGTAAGTGCCCCACCTGAGGAAATTCTCTCAGCGCTATTCTTGATCAGGGAGGAACCCCCTTTGCGCCGTATTCTGACCTTCACCGTTCTTGCTGCCTCCGTACTCGGACAGGCGAACGCCCCCTACCTCAACAACAATCTGCCTAATCCGTACCGCACTCTGCGCGACTGGGCAGAACTGCCTGCGGGTATGACGTGGCCCGCGATCACGGGCGTCCTGGAAGGTCCCGATGGCAACCTCTATGTGTTGGGGCGCTGTCACGAAAACTCCTGCGCCGGCCGCACGGAGCCTCCTGTGCTGGTCTACAACCCCGCCGGCAAACTGGTGAACAGCTGGGGCTCAGGCCTGTTCAACTTCCCTCATGCCTTCGCCTTCGACAAGGACGGCAACCTTTGGATCAGTGACGGACAACCGGAAGGCGGCAAGGGCAACCAGGTCTTCAAGTTCACGCGCGACGGGAAGCTACTGATGACCCTCGGCAAAGCCGGTGCCACTGGTACAGGAACGGACGTCTTTGACCAGCCCACTTCCGTCGCTATCGCTCCCAATGGCGACATTTTCGTCAGCGAAGGACACGCGCCCAGCTACGGCAACTCGCGCATCCTGAAGTTCTCGAAGGACGGCAAACTACTGAAGGTCATCGGCAAGAAAGGTCGCAATCCAGGCGAGTTCATGGGGCCGCACGGCCTCTTCTTCGATTCGCGTGGCCGCCTGTTCGTGGCCGATCGCGGCAACAACCGCATTCAGATCCTGGACCAGGAAGGCCGCTTCCTCACCGAGTGGCGTCAGTTCGGCCGTCCCAGCGGACTGTACATCACCAAGGACGACAGGCTCTACGTTGCCGACTCCGAATCCTGGGGACCCGACGAGCCCGGCTGGAAGAAGGGCATTCGCATCGGCAGCGCCAAGGACGGCAAGGTCACGGCGTTCATCGAAGACCTGGAGTC
>CANIIC010000025.1 GCA_947467395.1 Bryobacterales bacterium | reverse complement strand
GCGTTTTACCCCGGCCCCGGCCTGGGTGGTCATTGCATCCCGATCGATCCGTTCTATCTATCGTGGAAATCGAAGCAAGCTGGCTTTGAAGCGCGCTTCATTGAACTGGCTGGCTCGATCAACGGCGACATGCCGCACTTCGTGGTTTCCAAGATCCAGAACGCGCTGAACAACCAGAGTAAGTCCGTGAAGGGTTCCAAGATCCACGTCTTAGGCGTCGCCTATAAGCGCGATATCGACGATGTGCGCGAATCTCCGGCTCTGGACGTCATTCACCTGCTGCAGGGGCTGGGTGCCAATGTCACCTATAGCGACCCATGGATTCCGAAGATTGATCATGAACCGATCTTTATGGACGCCATTGACGAAGCCAAGGGCGTGAATGAAGCCGACTGCGTGGTCATCATCACCGATCACAAGAAGTTCGACTATCCGGCCCTGGTAAAGAACGCTAAGGTCATCGTCGACACTCGCAACGCGCTCAAGGGCGTGCAGTCCGACAACATCGTCCGCCTCTAAAACCAACGCTCGCTACACTGGAGGGATGCCGCCGGCAGCCCTCCGGGTGAGCAACCTCAAGAAGACCTACAAAGACGTCGTTGCGGTGAACGGCCTCGACCTCGAGGTGTTCCCGGGCGAATGTTTCGGGCTGCTCGGTCCTAACGGCGCAGGCAAAACCACCACCATCGAAATCTGCGAAGGGCTCACGGAACCGGATTCCGGCATCGTCGAAGTCCTAGGCCTCCGCTGGGAGACCGATTCCAAGGAACTCCGTGAGCGTCTGGGAATCCAGCTCCAAGAGACGCAACTTTCCGACAAGATTACGGTCCTCGAAACACTCCAGCTTTTCCGCAGTTTCTTCCGTCAAGGTCCCAGCGCCGAAGATGCGATGGGTCTGGTGCAGCTTCAGGAAAAGCGCGATGCGCGCGTGGGCAATTTGTCGGGTGGGCAGAAGCAACGTTTGGCGCTAGCTTGCGCGTTGGTCGGGAATCCCGACCTGTTGTTCCTGGATGAGCCGACCACAGGTCTGGATCCCCAAGCCCGGCGCCAGTTGTGGGATCTGATCACGCAGTTCAAAAAAGACGGCCGCACCATCCTACTGACGACGCACTACATGGATGAGGCCCAGCAATTGTGCGAGCGCGTGGCGATTGTGGATCACGGCAAAGCGATCGCACGCGGCACTCCTCGCGAGCTGATTACGTCGATTGGCGTGGAGCATGTGATCGAGGTTTCGACCGGCTCCGGTGCTGTCGATCTCGAACGCTTCCGTTCGCTTCCGGGTGTGCGTTCCGTAGATCGCATCGAAGGTGGCGCACAACTGCAGGTTTCCGAACTGCACAGTACGGTTCCGGCGATCCTGGCGGAACTGACTCACCAGAACTTGCCGCTGACGGAGTTGCGCACACACTCTGCGACGCTCGAAGATGTGTTCGTCGCGCTGACGGGGAGGCACCTGCGCGATGCGTAGCCACCCTCTGTTCCAACTGATCCTGCTGCGCTATCGTGAGTTCATTCGAGAGCCGGAGGCGCTGTTCTGGAACTTCGCGTTCCCGCTATTGCTGGTGGCTGGCCTAGGGATCGCGTTCCGTGAACAGCCTCCAGACATTGCCCGCGTTGCGGTAGTCACGCCGCAATTGGCGCAGAGCTTGCGGCAGGACAAGCAACTGGTTGTCGACGAACTGTCTGCAGAAGCAGCGTTGGCGGCTCTTCGAGCGGGGAAAGTGACGCTGATCGCCGAGCCCGGGCCAAGCGGCGAGGTGGTGTATCGTTACGACGACACGAATCCGGATGCTCGGGCGGCGCGGATGCTAGTGGACCGCGCTGTACAAGTGGCGGCGGGTCAAACGGATCCCGTGGTGTCCACGAACGCTCTGGTGCGCGAGCCTGGATCGCGTTACATCGACTTTCTGGTGCCCGGCATGATCGGCATGGGGCTGATGAATAGCGGGATGTGGGGCCTGGTGTTTTCCATTGTCGATACGCGCCGGCGAAGGCTCCTAAAACGGATCGTCGCGACGCCAATGCCGCGGCACTACTACCTGCTCTCGTTCCTGTGCTGGCGCCTGATCCTGCTGCCGCTGGAAGTGGGAATTCCGTTGGGATTCGGAGTCTTGGTATTTGGCGTGCCGCTGCGGGGCTCGCTGCTGGAACTTGCGGTGTGGTGCTTGCTGGGCGCGTTCACGTTTGGATCGATCGGCTTGCTGATTGCGTCGCGCGCAAAGACCATCGAAGGGGCGTCCGGGATCATGAACCTGGTGCAACTGCCAATGTGGATCGTCTCCGGTGTGTTCTTTTCCGCTGACCGGTTCCCCGCCTTCGCGCAGCCGTTCATCCAGGCCCTGCCGTTGACCGCGTTGAACGCTGCGTTGCGCGCGAACATGTTGCGGGGAGAATCGATGCTGCAAATGAAACAGCAGGCAGCCGCATTAAGCGTCTGCCTGCTGGTTTCGTTTCTTGCTGCGTTAAAGCTGTTTCGCTGGCGTTAGTTCGCCGCCGCGGGAGCTGCAGGGGTCGCCTTGCCGAAGTAGCCTTCGTCGTACGTCACGGTGCCCTTTGCCTTCAGCGCTTCGATCGCCTTCTGGCCGATCTGCGGCTTCAGGGCAGTCTCGATATCGCCACGGACTTCGTCCAACTTCTTGGCGGCGCGCGATTCAATCAGAATCAGGTGGTAGCCGAAGTCGGTCTTGACCGGTTCGCTCACTTCACCCGGCGTGATCGTGAACGCAATCCGGTCGAACTGCTCCACCATCTGGCCGGGGCCGAAGGAACCTAGGTCGCCGCCATTTTCGCCGGAGCCCTGATCATCCGATTCCGCCTTCGCCAGGTCCGCGAACTTTGCACCCGCAATGATCTTGTTGCGCAGGTCGTTCGCTTTCGCCAGCGCTTCGGCGTCCGTCAGATCCTTGCCGCCGTCACGAACCGGAACGCGCGAACCCTGGAAGCGGATCAGGATGTGGCGGCCATGGGCTTCCATCCATTCCTTTTCGTGCTCTTTGTAGTAGGCCTGGATGTCGGCGTCCGAAGGCGTCGCCTTCAACATTTCTTGGTACACCGCGTTGGCCAGAACCTGTTCGGCCTGCAATACGATCTTTGCTTGTACGGCCAATTGCTGATCGAGGCGGCGAGCGCGAGCTTCCTGCGCCATCATCTTCAGTTCGGCGATCTGTTCGGCCAGGCTGCGGCGAGCTTCCGGTTGTTCCAGGGCCGCGCGCTGCTGGTCATTCAAGCCGGCGATGATGCCTTCAAATACGGACTTCGTAATCTTCTCGCTGCCCACAGTCAGCACGACCGGGTCGGCCGCGGCGGGGGCCTGAGCCCACGCCAAGGTGGACACAATCGTCAGCAATAACAGTTTTTTCATACATCCTCAGCATACACTAGAGGGGATTGGACACTATGGAGAAGCCCGTGTTCGGTGGTTCGTTTCTGTTGAGCGCCCCAGAGCGCATTTTTGCCCCGGAACAGTTCACGCCGGAGCACAGGGAAATCGCCCGCGCGACGGAAGAATTCTTCCATCAAGAGGTTGAGCCCAACCTCGACGCCATTCTGCACCAGGACTTCGCCGTGCTGCGGCGCGTGTTGCAGAAATCGGCGGAGGTCGGGTTAGTCTCAACGCTGGTGCCCGAAGAATACGGTGGGCTCGACATGGACCTGACGTCGGCCATCATCGTCACCGAGGGCGTTGCTCGTGACGCGTCGTATGCGTCGTGCCATGGCGGGCAAGCCGGCATTGGAGCGTTGCCGCTCGCGTGGTTCGGGACCGAGGAGCAGAAGAAGCGGTATTTGCCGAGGGTGGTTTCGGCCGAACTAGTGGCAGCCTACTGTCTGACCGAACCGCAGGCCGGCTCCGATGCGCTGAACTGCCGCACACGAGCAGACCTTACGCCGGACGGGAAGCACTACATCCTGAACGGCCAGAAGATGTGGATCACCAACGGTGGTTTTGCGGACCTGCTCACTGTATTCGCCAAGGTGAATGCCGAGCAGTTCACCTGCTTCCTGGTGGAGCGGACATTGCCGGGTGTCTCCGTCGGTGCAGAAGAGAAGAAGATGGGGCTCAAGGGAGCCTCCACTACTGCTGTGTTCTTTGACAACGTGCACGTGCCAGTGGAGAACGTGCTGGGCGAAGTGGGGCGCGGGCACATCATCGCCTTCAACATCCTGAACCTCGGTCGGCTGAAGCTCGCGATGTTTGGGCATGGCGAATGTAAGGAAGCCTTGGCCCACTCGCTGCGTTACGCGAGAGAACGTCGAGCGTTCGGTAAGTCCATTGGCGAGTTCGGGTTGATTCAGCAGAAGCTGGCCGATATGGCGGCGCGCATGTTCGCGAATGAGTCCATGGCGTATCGCGTCACCGGCCACATTCAGGATGAGCAGGCATCGAAGCCGCTGGCTGGGGCCGTGGAAGAGTTCGCGATCGAATGTTCGCTGGTGAAGATTTTCGGTTCCGAAACGATGGGCTTCGTGGCGGATGAAGCGGTCCAGATCCACGGCGGTTACGGCTACCATCAGGACTACGCGGTGGAACGCATCTATCGCGATGCTCGCATCTATCGCATCTTTGAAGGGACCAACGAAATCAACCGCCTGATCGCCACAACGATGCTGCTGAAGCGCGCTCGTGCGGGTCGCGTTGCGCTGGCCGATGCGGTGAAGCAGTTGGATTCGGGAGCAGGCAAGACGCTGCCTTTGTTCCTCTTCGGGGCTGCGTATCAGAAGTTCGGCGGAGCGATCGAGCAGCAGCAGGAAGTTTCGGCCGCGCTGACGGACGTCATGATGTACACCTTGGCGTTGGAATCGGCGCAGTTGCGCGCGCAACAATCGAAGAGCGAGCTTCAGCGCGATTTGGCCGCCGTCTTCGGGGAATTCGCACAAAATCAGATCCACGCATCGGCACGCTTCATCCTGGGCGCGTGCGAAGCTCAGGATCCACGCGGCATCCTAACGTTGCCTCCGCCGACGGACACAACCGCAGCACGACACCGCATCGCCGCACGCCTGCTGGACGCAGGCAAGTACACTGTCTGAAAGACGCTATGATCCGCATCGCAAACGGGCAGGGATTTTGGGGCGATTCGCTCGACGCGCCCGTGCAGCAGGTTCGTCGCGGCCCTATCGACTATCTGACGCTCGACTACTTGGCTGAAGTTACGATGTCGATTCTCGAAAAGCAGCGTTCTCGCGATCCGAAAGCGGGCTACGCTCGCGACTTTGTGGATCTCATCGCGCGCTTGTTGCCTGAGCTGAGGGATCGCCGGGTGCGCGTCATCGCCAACGCTGGCGGAGTGAATCCAATGGGCTGCCGCGATGCGTTGTTGGAAGTCGCGCGATCACAGAAGATCCCGATCACCGTGGGTACGGTCACGGGCGATGACATCACGGATCAGTTGGATCGAATTCTGAGTCGCGGTATTGAGTTGCGCAACATGGACACCGATGCGCCCTTGGCGTCCATCCGAGATCGCGTGCAGCGTGCGAACGTCTACCTGGGTGCGTTCCCGGTTGCCGAAGCGTTGAAGCGCGGAGCGGACATCGTGGTGAGCGGGCGCATCGCCGATGCGGCGCTGGTCATGGGCCCCATGATCCATGAATTCGGTTGGAACGAGACCGACTGGGACAAACTGTCGGCGGGCATCATCGCGGGTCACGTCGCGGAGTGTGGTGCACAAGGGTCCGGTGGAAACTGTCAGGTGGATTGGGAGACGATTCCGAACCTGGCCGATGTTGGCTACCCAATCATTGAAGCCGAACGCGACGGGAGCTTCGTCGCGACCAAGCATCACGGCACTGGTGGGCGCGTGACCGTTGCGAGCGTCAAAGAACAATTGCTGTATGAGATCGGTGATCCGAAGGCATATATTACGCCGGATGTGATCGCGGATTTCACTACCATCCACTTGCAGCAGGATGGCGAGGATCGTGTGCGCTTCCGCGGGATCCAGGGGCTTCCCGCGACCAACTTCTACAAAGTCTCCATCAGCTACAGCGCCGGGTTTAAAGCGATGGGGCAGATGGCGTACGGCTGGCCCGATGCGTTGAAGAAAGCGCGCGCCGCTGATCGCATCTTGCGGGAGCGTCTGGATCGATTGGGGCTGAAGTTCGATGCGATTCGCACCGAGTTCCTGGGTGCGGGCGCCTGTCATGGCATCGAGGCCGCGATTCCGTCGGCTGAGATCGAGCCTCACTTGCCTGAGGTGGTGCTGCGCGTCGGCGTCCGGTCACAGGATCGCAAGATGGTGGAGCGCTTCACGCGCGAGATCGCGCCGCTGGCGCTGAGTGGGCCGCCGGTGGCATCGGGACTTGGGCTCGGGCGGCCGCAGGTGGAGGAGATCATCGCGTTCTGGCCGGCGCTGATCCCGAAGAGCGAAGTACAACCGGAGGTCGCGATATGGCGAAGCGACGCTTAATCGAACTCGCGCATGCGCGGTCGGGGGACAAAGGCGATCGAGTGAATATCGGCCTGATCGCGAAGCGTCCGGAAGACTACCCGGTGCTGGTACGTGAGGTTACTGCAGAACGCGTGAAGGAACACTTCGCGGCCGTGTGCAAAGGCAGGGTGGAGCGCTTTGAACTGCCGAATCTGGATGCGATGAACTTCCTGCTGCACGAGGCTCTCGATGGCGGCGGCACGATGGCGCTGAAGGCCGATCCGCAGGGCAAGACCTACAGCAGCGCGCTACTGCGCATGGAGATCGACGTTGATTAAGTTCCAGGTAAGCGACGCGGTGGCGCACATCACGCTGAATCGCGCGGACAAGCGCAACGCACTGAACCCCGCAATGATCGCGGACTTACGTGCCGCACTGGACCGGGCCGCAAACGATGAAGCCGTGCGCGTGATCCTGCTGCGTGGGGAAGGCAAGGACTTTTGTTCGGGGCTCGACCTGAAGGCGTTGGCGAGCTCGGATCAAGTGATGGACCACTTCGCGGCTGCGCGCTTGTTGGTCGATCTGTATCTCACGATGCGCCGCACGCCGAAGCCGATCATCGCTGCTGTGCATGGCCGCGCCATCGGTGGCGGTTGCGGTCTCGCGACGGCGAGCGATCTGGTGCTGGCGACCGATACAGCGGAGTTCCGCTACCCCGAAGTGAATCTGGGCTTCATCGCGGCGATCGTCATGGCGATGTTGCGGCGCAACGTGGGCGAGAAGCGGGCGTTCGAAATCGTGGGGCTGGGGGATTCGATCCCCGCCGCCAAGGCGGTTGAACTCGGGCTGGCAAACCACGTGTTCGCGGAGAGCGAGTTCATGGCAAAGTCGGGCGACTACGCGGTGAAACTGGCGAAGAAATCGGGTACCGCGCTGATGCTCACGAAGGACCTGCTGTATCACATGGACGGCATGACGCTCGAAGCAGCCATGCACGCGGGGATGTACGGGAACGCGATCGCGCGCATGACGCCCGATGCGCGTAAGGGCTTTGATGAGTTTGTGCGCAAAGCGTAGCTGCGGCTAGGCCAACATGTCTTGGATCGACAAGGCTACCAGCGCCATGGTCAATCCGATCATGACGGCGACCGCGATCCAGGCGACCACGTTGTAGAAGTGCGAGTTCACCCACTCGTGCATCAGCTTGGTTTTGTTGACCAACAGCAGCATGAAGATCAGGATCAGCGGCAGCAGGATGCCGTTGATCACCTGCGAGAGCAGGATCATCTTCACCAGGGGGAAGTTCGGGATCAGCACCAGTCCCGCACCCACGACAATCAGCAACGTGAACAGCCAGTAAAAGATCGGGGCTTCGCGGAACTTCTTGTTCACACCCGATTCAAAGCCCAGGCCCTCGCACACCGAGTAGGACGTGGACAGTGGCAGGATGCAGGCAGCGAACAGCGAGGCGTTGAACAGGCCGGCGGCGAACAGCAAGTACGCGTATTGTCCGAAGGGCTTGAGGCCCAACGCGGCTTGTTCCGCGCTCTGAATCTCGCGCGGCTGAACTTTGTAGATGGCCCCGGCGCAGGCCACGATGATGAAGAACGCGATGATGGTCATCGCGATGCAGCCCACGATGACTTCGATGCGCGATTCTTTGTATTCCTTGGCGGTGACGCCCTTTTCCACGACAGCCGCTTGCAGATAGAACTGCATCCAGGGGGCCACGGAAGTGCCGACCATGCCGATCAACATCGCCAGATAACCGCGGTCAAACAGCAGCACGGGCTTCACGCTATATATGGCCGCTTCTTTCCAGTTCGGCTCCACCAGTACACCGGAGACGATGTAGGCGATATAGACGACGCACGCCCACAGGAACAGTTTTTCCACGGAAGCGTAGGTGCCTTTGACGATCATGAACCACACGGCGGCGGCGCCCAATGGAACGGTGATGTAGCGCGAGATCCCGAACAACTCCAGCGAGGTCGCAATGCCGGCGAAGTTCGCCATGACGTTGGTCAGGTTCGCCAATACCAGCAGCACCATGACGACGAATGTAGTGCGCAGGCCGAACTCTTCACGAATGAGATCGGACAGACCCTTTTCCGTAACCGCGCCCATGCGGGAGCACATCTCCTGGGTGACGATCAGCAGGATTGTGATCGGGAGCAAAGTCCAGAGCGGCAGGTAGCCATACTTCGCGCCAGCCTGCGAATACGTGAGGATGCCGCCCGCGTCGTTGTCGACCATGGCCGTAATGAAGCCCGGCCCGATGACGGAGAAGAAGACGGCCCAGTGATACTTGAATCGTTTAAAGATCGTCACCGTTGCCTCAACACTGTGACGATGTCGTCCACATGAATCACGCCGGCTAGTTTCTTGTCCTTGTCGAGGACGGCCAGCGACAGCAAGTTGTACTTGTCGAACATTTCGACCACGCGGTCTTGCGATTCATCGACGGGCACAGAACGCTTATTTTCAGAGATCAGTTTTTCCAGCGGAGCCTGCGGGTCATGCAGGAACAGACGGCCCACGGGGATGGCCGCTTCCAGATGATCCTCGGCATCGACGACGAAGATGGTGTTGATGGAGTCAGCAACATCCTCCTCCAGGGAACGCAGCGCCTCGACCGCATCAGCGACGGTCGCGGTGCGTTGCAGTGCCACGTATTCGGTGTTCATCATGCCGCCGGCGGAGTCTTCTTCAAATTCCAGCAGCTCGCGCACTTCTTCCTGACCCTCGTGCTCCATCTCCTCGAGGATCTCTTCGCTGGCGCGTTCGTCGAGTTCCGATAGGGCGTCGGCGGCTTGGTCGGGAGACATCTCTTCGACGATCTCGGCTGCCATCTCGGCTTCGAGGGACTCGAGGATGCTGGCCTGAATGTCGGGATCCACTTCGGCCAACGCTTCGGCGGCGGCCTCGCGATCCATGTTTTCGAAAATCGATTGACGATCTTCAGGGCCCAATTCTTCCACGATGTCGGCCAAGTCAGCCGGATGCATCTGCTCCAGCAGCTTGTTGGAGATGTTCAGGCGCAGGCGGCGCTGCGGGTCGTGCTCCAGGATGTTGCAGACCGTCCAGCGGATCGAATTCGGCGGGATCGGTCCTTGCAGTTTGCGGATCCACGGGCGCGGGAGCACACCCTGCACCAAGCGCCGGAAAATACTCCGCAGCCCGATATCCACGTCGTCGATGAGCAACACTTGCCCGCCACCCTCTTCCTTAACCACAAAGGTCAGATCGGTAACCCGGACCACTTTGCGGCCTTCGGAATCGATGATCTGTTGGTCGAGCAGGTCGCGCGACAGGCGCAACATGTATTCGTCTGAATGATAAGGAGTTAGGGTCTCATCGCGAAGATGAATCCCGGTGAGATCGATGGTCCGGACTTGGTCGTGCCGGATGGTGAACCACGCGGAATCGCCGCCGATCAGGAAGCGATCGATGCGGACGGGATGGACGAGGGGCACCAGCGCGGCGTCTTTGACCACACCGATCCTGCGGCCACGCAGGTCGAAGACCCGCAGGCCCACAAGTTCGGTGAGGAACAGAATCTCATCCGCCATAAGTGGCCAAAGCCCATAAGTGTAGGCACGCTTGCGCGGCCTATTCTAACTATGACGGATGGGGAGTGGAGCCGCAACTATGTTGCGTGAAAATACGATGAATCGCCGGAGCTTTGGGCCTTGGCTTGGGCCAAACCGGCTTCCGCGGTGGGTTGCGAGATCAAGACGCGGGACGGATAGAAGCCTTGCAGCAGATACTGGTCGCCCACGACCGTAAGTCCGCAATCCTGCAACATTTCCGGAGTTTCAGATTCCACTAGGCGACCCCAGTATGCGCGAACGATGGATGCGCCCACTCGATACGCATGGCGGAACAGCGTGCGATTTTGGCCGATGACAACCAAGCTGAAGCGCCCACCCGGACGCAGCACGCGACGAACTTCCTGCAGGGTGCGGTAAATGTCTTCACGGCCCAGAAGCTCAATCAGGTAGCAGCAGACCACCGCATCAAAACTGGCATCGGCGAAGGGCAAGGATCGGACATCCACGGCGCCGCAATGGGCTGAGGTTCCGGGGTGCTCCTCACGAACTCGTTTCTGTGCTCCGGCGGCCATCTTCGGTGAAAGATCCAGGCCAATGGTGACGCCGTCGGGGTTGATGTTGGCCAGATGGCGCAGCATCTCTCCACTTCCGCTGGCGATCTCCAGAACGCGATCTCCGTTCTGAATGCCGGAGTGCTTCAGTACGTAGGAGTGCGCCTTGGTGTGGAAAAAATAGGTTGCGACAGGGTACACCGTCGCAAGGGCGTCGTACACGCGCCGTGTTCGCGCCGCGATGGTCTGCGGAAGCGGGTCCTTCTCGCCCGGCAGGGTGAGTGAGAAATTAAGATCGCTCAATCGCGGCTCCGCATGTATGGGTGACTATCTCTTCCCTGCCATTTCGACTTCCACTACGTTACCACTGACTTGCTCTGGGATTTCAACCCCCGTGCTGGTTCCTTCGCTGGGACGGCTGTCGATCCACATCTTGTAATTGTCGCCGTACAGCACTTTCAGCCGCTCATTCACGTTATTTACGCCGATTCCGTTCTCAAACAGGCGCGCCAGCTTGGCTTCCGGGATACCCACACCGTCGTCTTCCACGGTGATTTGCAGTCGTTTGTCGGCTTTGGTGCCGCGCACGCGAATCGTGCCGCCGGCAACTTTGCTGGCCAGCCCGTGACGAATGCTGTTTTCCACCAGGGGCTGCAGCAGCATGCTGGGCACCAGCATGTCCAGGCAATCCGGCTCCACGTCCTTCACGAAATGGAGCTTGTCGCCGAAGCGCACCATCTCAATCGCCAAATAGTCGTCAATGAAGCTCAGTTCTTCGCGCAACGTGACCAGATTGTCCTGCTTCCGCAGCAGCCTGCGCAGAATCTTCGACAGTTTGTAGACCACCTGCCGAGCCTGCTCCGGGTCCTGCCGGATCAGTGAGGCCACGGAGTTCAACGTATTGAACAGGAAGTGGGGGTTGATCTGGCTCGACAAAGCGGCCAACCGCGCCTCATTGAGCCGCATCTGCTGTTGCTCCAGCAATTTCTCGTAGCGGCTGGAGTGCCAGATCTTGATCGGCAGGATCGTGGCGAAGACTGTAGTCGCGTATTGGGCGACCACCATCCACCCGGTCATGGCGCCCCAGGTCTTCTGCAACGCGAAGACGCCCTGATTGGGGACGCGCTGGGCGATGGTGGAGCGCAACAGCTCGGCCAGCAGGATCACGCCCACGGAAGTCACGCCGAACAGTGGGAGCCGGAAGTCGGGTTTGCGGAGGAGGCGGTATAGGTTCAGCTCAGGAAACGGGGTGATCTTCCAGATGTATTCCTTGTCCGGAGCAAGGTCGCGGAGCAGGCCGCCCATGACCCCGGCAGCAGCGAGCAACGGCATGGACATGAGTTCGCCGCCCAGAAACATGGCGGGCAGCGAAATCAGGATCCCGGCCAGCATGCCGGTAACATAGCCGCCTAGCATCCCCATCACCAGGCTGCCTTCGAGGCCAAGGTCGAGCGCCTGATAGGCGTCGGGAGCAGGGAACGCGCTGGTTAGAACGCGGGTCAGCACGCCCGTACCAAAGATACCGGCGCAGACCAGCGCCATTTTGACGCGCTGGGCCAACGTGCGCTCCTCGCGGAGCAACATTCGCTGGAATGCGGCGGAACGGGTGAGGATGCTGGCCAGCGATGCCGCGACCGCGAGCTTCACCCAAAGCAGAACTAGTTGCTGTGCGGTCTGTGGGGGCACTCGTCGGGAGTCCTCGCGTCCAATTATACTGAAGGTTGACCCCGACAACCCATCTGCGCAAGGTCGCTGAGGCCGATTTTCCAAGCCGTTACGGACGATTCCGGATTCTAGGCTTCGAATGGCGGGCCGGCGAAGTAGTCGAGGAGGCCGTGGTTCTGGTGATGGGCGACATTACCCAGGGTCCTCCACCGCTGGTTCGCATCCACTCTGAGTGCCTAACGGGCGACGTGTTTCACAGCCTGCGGTGCGATTGCCGCGCGCAGTTGGAACTGGCTCTCGAAACCATCAGCCGCGAAGGCCGGGGCGTGGTGGTCTACGAACACCAGGAAGGTCGCGGGATCGGACTGCTGAACAAGTTGCGTGCCTACGAGTTACAGGATCGCGGACTGGACACGGTCGAGGCCAACGAACAGCTCGGGTTTGCAGCGGATTTGCGGGGCTACCGGATGCCGGTGGAGATCCTGCAGTTTCTGGGGTTGAAGTCGGTGCGGTTCATGTCGAACAACCCGCAGAAACTGGAAGCTCTGGAAAAGGCTGGAATCACGGTCGCCGAGCGTGTACCTGCAGTGGTCGACGCCGTCGATTCCACCGAGGGCTACTTGCGCACCAAGCGCGAGAAGATGGGTCACCTCATTTAATTTAGGCGGCGGCTCCCAGTGCCCGCAGTTTTGCGGTGAGTGTAGTTCGCTTCAGTCCTAACAATTCCGCCGCGGCGCTCTTGTTGCCGTGAGTTTGCCGCAAGGCGTCCTCCAGCAGTTGCCGTTCCAGGTGACTGACCGTTTGCTCGAAATCCAACCCCGTCTCCGGACTGGGAGCTTCCCGAACGGGACCCGGCAAGGACCGAGCCTGGACGGGCAGGCCGAAATCGGCCGCGGTTAATTCTTCGCGATCCCCACTCAGGGCGACCGCCATCTCAATCGCGTTTTCCAGTTGGCGCACGTTGCCCGGCCACGCGAGCTCCTGCAGCCGCGCGATGGCTTCCGGCGTGAGCTGCCGCAACGGGATCTGTTCTAGCGCGCAGACCTTCCGCACAAAATGCCGCGCCAGCAACGGGATGTCTTCGACGCGTTCGCGCAACGGGGGCGTGACGATCGGCACCACGTTCAAGCGGTAGTACAGGTCCTCGCGGAACTTCCCTTCCTCCACGCGCTTCATCAGATCCACATTCGTCGCCGCGATCAAGCGCACATCCACGCGTAATGTATCGGAACTGCCGACGCGCTGGAACTCGCGTTCTTGCAGGAAGCGCAGCAGCTTGGTCTGCATGTCGAGCGGCAGATCGCCGATTTCGTCCAGGAATAGCGTCGAGCGATGCGCCTGCTCAAACCGGCCCAGGCGATGCTGCACGGCCCCGGTGAAAGCGCCCTTAATGTGCCCGAACAACTCGGCTTCGATCAAGTGCTCCGGTAGCGCGGCCGCATTGACTACCACCATGCCATACGCAGCGCGCGGGCTGGCCTGATGCAGCGCGCGCGCGACCATCTCTTTGCCTGAGCCGGTTTCGCCGGTGATCAGCACGGTGGCGCGTCGCGCCGCCACGCGCTCAATCACCTCCGCAGTGCGCAGCATCGCCGGGGAGTCGCCCACTAAAAGATCACGCCAGTCGCTTCGATCTACCATCCAATCTCTTGATCGGAGGCTCATCGACGCGACTGGCGTCAGGATTTTGCCGGGTTACTGCTAGCCGGGTCTACTTGAAGTAACCCGTGGCGAGTGTCGGGTCGACCGTAATCGCGCGACCCCAAGCCTGCCGGGCTTCTTCCTCTTTACCCAGGGCCTTCAATGCATGGCCGAGGTTCAGTAGCGCGGGCGCGAAGTCCGGCTTAATCGAGTGCGCGGTGTTGTAGCAGTGCGCCGACTCCTCATGCTGGCCCGCCTGTTGCAGCAGGAGGCCCACGTTGAACGCAAACTCGGAGGTCGCTTGGCCGGTCGCTTCCAGTTGCTGGAACAGGGCCCAGGCTGTGGCGTGTTCCTTGCGTTCCAGCGCCACGGTCAATAGCGCCCGAAGTGCATCAACATTGCTTGGTTGCAGCTTCAGCACATGTTCGAACGTAGCGTGGGCGGTTTCGAGATCCTCAAACTTCCAGCACGCCAAGCCCAGGTTCAGCAGCGCATCCAGCCAGTCCGGCCGATGCTTGACGCACAGTTCGAAGCTGTCTACGGCTGCCGCAAAATCGCCACGCTGCAGTTGCGCGAAACCGAGGCGGAAGGCCGCGTCTTCGAAATTCGGAGCTACTTTGACCAAGCGCTCCAGGTATTTTTCGGCGTCTCCGTTCTGGCCGGTTTGTTCGGCCACCAACGCGAGGTTCCACAACACGCCCGGCATCTCCGGGAAATTTTCGAGCGCCTTCTGATAGGCACGCACGGCATCCATCACTTCGCCGCGTTGTTGCAACGCCGCGCCCAGGTTCACGAACGCCTCGGGCGCATTCGGACGAATCCGTCCAGCCTCCCCGTAGGCCAGTCCGGCCTGATCCAGGCGACCTGCACGCTGCTGCGCCACGCCCAGATTGAACCAGGATTCATAGGAGTTCGGGGCCAACTTCACCACCTGCGAATACTGCTGTGCAGCCAACGCATAGTCGCCTTTGGCCAAAGCCAGTGAGGCCAAGGTTTCCAGTGCGACGCGGTTCTGCGGGAAGACTTTCAGCAAGCGCTCCGCATACTCGCGCGCCTTGGCGTCGTCGTGCCGGGCGCCCGAGATCGCGATCAGATTGTTGAGGAGCTCTTCGGAAGTGGCATTGCCGGGCAGCAGTTTGCGATACAGGTCGGCGGCTTCATCCAGGCGACCCAAGCGATGCAGCGCGACGGCCTTGCCGAACATTGCCCGTTCATGCGCCGGCTGCCCATGCAGTGCTTCGTCGAAGCTGCGCAGGGCGTCTTCCGGTTGGTTGGTCTGCAGCAGGCACAAGCCGCGTGCGGCATGGGCTTGCCACAATTTGGGATTGTTCTTGGCGGCTGCCTCGAACTCCGCCGCAGCCACAGCGAACTTGCCTTGGCGCTCCAGAGACAGGCCGAGGTTGTAGCGCGCGGTGGCATGCTTCGGATCCTGTGCCGCCACCTGGCCATACGCCGACGCGGCATCCTGCCAACGCTGCTGTTCAAAGCGAATCTGGCCTAGGGCCGAGTACACGTCGGCCAGATCCTCGCCACGGCTCGCGGCACTTTCCAGGGCCTGAGCCGCTTCGTCCAGACGCCCGGCGGTAGCGAGTTGGATGGCCTCTGTGACGGCGCTAGATGTAGCCGGACGGGTCGCTTTGCCTGCGATCGGCGCGTCGCCGCGCAGCAGCCGCTCAACCAGTTCGTCGTCTACGAAGAATGTCTGTTGATCGTTCGCCATGTGAGGTTCCTTATTTCCCTGAGGTCAGCTCAAACACATCCACGTTGCCTTGAATCAAGGCGGCTTCGTCGCCTTCCGCATAGAGGCCCAAACCACCGGAGCCCAGCCGCGTATCGCGCCACTGTGCCACCTGTTGACCCTGGACCCACACCGTGAAGTTCGGACCCACGGCATCGAAACGAACCTTATACATGGTGTCCACGCGGACCTTCATGGGTAGAACTGTTTCCACACGGCCTTCGTTTTTGCCGTCGATCACGGCGTAGCGCACCAGCGCCACTACGGGTTCGATGCCGCTCGTCAGCTTCTCTAGTTTGGCCACGTAGTAGTTTTTCGGATTGATGCCGCGATACATCCAGCCGATCGCCTTCTTCTGGATCTGCGCGGACAGCTCGATGCGGTAGTCGCTAAACGGCTGCGAACCACGCAGCAAGGTCACGCGGCGCAGTGGATCGGCCGGAGCCCAGTCTTCGATCCAGCCACCAGAGTTGATCTGCTGGCCCAGCTTGTAAGCAGGAGCCTTGGAGACCGTGGTTGCCGAAGCCGTGTTGGAGTTGAATGCGAAGTACGCGAAACCAACCATGGAGAGCACGATCACCGCGGCGGCGGCAATCTTCACTACGGCCGGCATCCGAGCCCACATGCCCTGCTGCATTTCCTGTAGGTGCAGCTCCGGAAGTTTCAGGTCCACTTCCGGCTCACGGGCGGGCAGAGGATCAGCGGGAACGAGCGTAGAGCGTTTGGAACTGGCTCCCCTCGAGGTCGGCGGCGGGACGGCCAGCGGAGCGGGTTCTTCGATGACGGCAGGTGGTGCGACGGCGACGGGTTCAGCCACCGGCTTCGGCTCGACTTGGACGGGTGCCGGAGGTGGCGGGGGCGTCGCCGCGGCTACGGGTGCCGGTGCAACCTCCACGGGTTTCGGAGAGGAGGCAGGAATCACACGTACGTCGTTCCGTTTCTTTCCAGCGGGCCGCAGCACGCGCACAGCCGGGACCGGAGTCTCCACCACCTTCGGCGCGACTGGTTCCGGTTTCGGAGCAGCCGTCTGCGGCGCGGCGGGTCCCAGGACCATCATCGGGCGCAGCGGCAGTGCATTGGATGTCGGCGTCTTGGGCTCGAAGGATGTGGCGATGGCAGGGGCGGTCACTGCGGGCGCGGCCGGAGCAGATGCCCCGATGCCATGCAGAGTCACCGGCAGCGGTTGCTTCACAGGTTCGGTGGGAGCAGACACGCGCGGGGCGCTGACTTCGACCACAGGGGTCTGCACGGGAGTCACTGCGACCGGCTCAACGGAGCGCGGCTTAGGCGGAGCCTGCACGCGCGGAGCGTCCACCGTGGCGTCTTGCTGTTTCGCTTCGCGATCAAAGCCCATCGCGGAGAAGTCCGCGACGCCGAGCGCACCCATCGCGATCTCGATGGCGGGATGAGCCTGAGGTGCGGCCTGCCAGATCTGGGGCGGAGCGGCGGGCGGACGGGGCTGGTTCGAAATTTCCATGGCGTCTCCGACAGAATTTGAAAACTCGTGCTGGGCGGCGTCCTGGGTGCGCCGCGTGGGTGGAACCGGGCTGACGTTGCCCCGGCTGAATTCACGCATTTCGAGCGTGTGCTGCTTCGGCTGGAGCGACTTCGCCCCTGACTGGACCGGTGGGGTCCAGGTGGCCGGGTTTGCCCACAGCAGTCCGTATTCGTGTGCCAGTTTCTGAATGTCTACGTTGCGCGTGGGCAACTCCGGCGCGAGAAGCGATTCCATCTGCGGCTCGGTACCGGTGATCGGCGCGGGTTCGGGAACGGCCGCCACGGGCTGCTCGATTACGGGTCCCCACATGGCCGCGATGATTTCAGCCGGCTGTGGCTCGGGCGGAGCGGGCAGAGTTTCGATGTCTGCCACGGCGACGGCGGAGGGGGCTTCGACTGCCGCGGGAGCGGCTGCGCGTTCGGTTTTGGCGGAGCGTTGCTCCGGCGGCGCGGCGGGCTGCTTGGCTTGCAGGAGCCGGCTGAGCGCTAAGTCGTTGTATTCAGACTGGTAACTCTTGCGGTGGGCGTCGGAACAGAACTCGGCGCCGCCCGTAAGACGCTTGAGGAGTGCCAACTCCTTTCCACAATAGAGACACCGCATGTGAGTACTATCGGCCTTAGCCCACAAATCCTAAAGACCACCCGTACAACTTTCTTCGGACTAAATAAGGCCCGAGCCTGATCTAAGGTGTGTTGCCTACGCCTGTGGCGCGGGTCCGTCCGCAAGACCCTAAAGCTCCAGCACTATGACGACGATGGTTCCTCAGGTTTCCCGCGTAGAGTGTACGGAACCAATCTCTGGAGGATCGGTCATGGCCAAGGTTGAATTGTTGAAGAGCCAGTTGGAGACGCTGAAGGGCGCCATTCCGGAACTGAAGGGTGTTTTGCTCGCGTCGAACGAAGGCTTGCCGATCGCGCATTCCTTCACCAACGGCACCGATCCGAACCGCGTGGCCGCACTGGCCGCCGCGGCGTCGAATCTGGGCCGCAAGATCTCAGAGAACCTCAGCGCCGGCGCGCTGGGCGAAATTACGGTGCAGTCTGCCGAGGGCGCGCTGTTCGTCTACTCCGCAGGCAGCAAGGCGATTTTGGCGGTCGTGACACCGCAAGGTGCCAACGCGGGTTTGATTCACCTGGAAGCCCGTCAGACGGCGAAGGAAATCGGCGAACTGTTCTAGACTGTCCCGTCGAGCGCGGCGCGCAGTTTGCGAGCCGCGGCTCGGCCGATGTGTGCGGCGAGATCGTCTTCTGTCGCCTCTTTCACCCGTTCAAAACTTCCAAATTCCCGCAACAATTTCGTTGACGTCTTGTCGCCGATCCCGGGGATGAGCGCCAACTCCCCTTTCAATCTAGACTGATTGCGCCGTGTGCGGTGGAAGGTCACTGCGAAGCGATGTGCTTCGTCGCGGACCTGCTGCACCAGATGCAGCACCGGTGAGAACTTGTCGAGGATCACCGGTTCATCTTCCTGCCCGTAGACGTAGATCCACTCTTCACGTTTCGCGATCGACGCCAGTGGTTGATCGGTGATGCCGATCTCCTCGAGCGCCGCAGCCGCGGCATGCAGCTGACCCAGTCCGCCGTCCACCAACACCAAACCGGGGAACTTCGCGCCTTCTTCTTTCAAGCGTCCATAGCGGCGCGTGATCACTTCCGCCATGCTGGCGAAATCGTTGTTGCCTTCGACGGTCTTGATGATGAACTTGCGGTAGTCCGCCTTCTTCATCTTGCCGTCCTCCCACACCACCATGCTCGCGACCTTGTCGGTGCCCTGGATGTGCGAGATGTCGAAACATTCGATGCGATTCGGCGCGTTTTCCAGATTGAGGGCATCGGCCAGCGCCTGCTTGATCGATTCGGACGATGGCTTCATCACGCGGAAGCGCTGCTCGAAGCTGTGTTTCGCGTTGGATTCGACCAGCGCCAGCATCGCCTTCTTGGTTCCGCGCTGCGGTGTGTGGATTTCCACCTTCTTGCCGCGGCGTTCGCTGAGCAGTTCCTCGAAGACTTCGCGATCTTCGAAATCGACGGGCACATGGATGATGCCGGGGATGTAGGGCTCGTTGAGGTAGACCTGCATCAGCACGGAGGTGAAGAATTCGGACGGATCGAACTCGGCCTGATCTTCCCAGAAGAACTCGCGTCGATCCACGATGTGTCCGCCGCGTAAGTGGAACAAGTTGACCGCGACCAGCGGCGGCTCTGCGTAGTAGGCGAGGATGTCCGTATCGTCGCGATCCGTAGACGCCATTTTCTGCTTCTCGCCCATCTCTTCCACGGTGCGGAGCAGTTCCACCAAGCCCGCGGCCTCTTCATAACGCATGGCATCGCTGGCGACCTGGATGCGTTGCTGCAAGTCAGACGTCAGATCCTTGTGGCGGCCATCGAGGAACATGCGCACGTCGCGCACCGCTTCGGCGTAGCGCTCATCGGTCACCAGGCCCTGCACACAAGGTCCGTGGCAGCGATGAATGTGATACTCCAGGCACGGATGTGAATGCTTCCGGTTGAAGTCGATCTTGCAGGACGGCACCTTGAAGTGGCGATGAATGAAGTGCACCAGCCGGTACGCTAAATTCCCCGGAAAATAGGGACCGAAGTATGTCGAGCCGTCCTTGCGGAGGCGGCGCGTCACGTATACGCGCGGGTACTTTTCGCCGGTCAGCTTGATGTACGGGAACGTCTTGTCGTCGCGCAGCAGAATGTTGAAGCGCGGCTTGTACTGCTTGATGAGGTTGTTCTCAAGCGCCAGCGCTTCTTTGTTGTTGTCGACGTGGATGTAGTCGATCTGGCTGGCTTGGTGAATCAGTGTGCCGGTTTTCGAATCGGCGAGACGGTCTTCGTTGAAGTAGCTGCGAACGCGGCTGCGGAGGTTCTTGGCCTTCCCTACGTAGAGCACAGTGCCGTGCGCGTCCTTGTACAGATACACTCCCGGGAGTTCCGGAAGTTCGGACGCACGCTTGCGCAGGTCTTGAAATGGGGTGCCTATACTTGAATTGTGGCACGCGGGCTTCTTGTCGCTTTGATGTTGGCCGGGACCGTGTGTGCCCAGTTCCCCCCGCCTCCGCCCGATCCGAATCCCCCCAAGTACGAAGAACCGCCCGAAGAAGACGCTGGCGTAGCGACGCCTAAGGTCTACACGTTCAATCCTTTGCAGGCGAAGAAAGAGATCGAGGTCGGCGACTTCAACGTCAAGCGCGGCAACTACAAGGGGGCGGCCTACCGCTATCGCGAGGCGACGCAGTGGGATGACGGCAACGCGACCGCGTTCTTCAAGCTGGGCGATGCCAGCGAACACTTGAAAGACTACGGCGCGGCTCGCGAGGCGTTCCAGAAGTACGTCGCGATGGTGGACGACAAGAAGAAGGCCGCCGAGGTGCAGAAGCGCATCGAGAAGTATCCGAAGAGCGCGGCAGGCCCGAAGGCTGCCGGGGGCCCTGTGTCGATCGAAGACGCCAAGAAGGAAGCCGAGGCGATTCGCGGCACCGCTCGTGGCAAGGGCATCGTAATACTGAAATGACGGACAAGATCGTTGTCCTGACCACCTGCGATTCCGAAGAAGAAGCCGTCGAACTGGCGCGTGCCCTGGTGGAACAGAAGGTCGCCGCGTGCGTGAACATCTTGCCGGGCGTTCGCAGTGTCTACCAATGGCGGGGCAAGTTCGAGGATGCGCAGGAGTGGCAGTTGGTGATCAAGAGCCGTAGGGATCTGTTCCCGAAGCTGAAGGAAGCCATCGCCGCCGTGCATTCTTATGAAGTGCCGGAAGTTCTTGCTTTGCCAGTAGTTGACGGTTCCGAGTCGTATCTTTCCTGGCTGGACCGGGAACTTGATTGATCCGGCTCGACCGGTCCGATGCTACACTTGAGGTCTTCCCATGCGATTTGGCGTAGTCGTGTTTCCGGGCAGCAATTGTGACCACGACGCGTGGTACGCGTTCTCGCAGAACCTTGGCCATTCGGCCGAATTTATCTGGCATGATTCCCACTCCGTCGGCGATGTCGATGCGGTGATTCTGCCGGGAGGGTTCTCCTACGGCGACTACCTGCGTTGCGGTGCAATCGCGAAGTTCTCCCCTGTCATGGGTGCTGTGCGCAAGTTTGCCGATCAGGGCGGGCTGGTGCTGGGCATCTGCAACGGGTTCCAGATTTTGGTGGAGTGTGGCTTCCTGCCGGGAGCCCTGATTCGCAATCGTGACCTGCGGTTTGTTTGCCGCGACGTCACGTTGCGCATCGAGACGACGAACTCTCCCTTCACCTGCGCGGCGACCAAGGGCCAGCTGATTCGCGTCCCCGTGGCTCACGGCGAAGGCTGCTATTTCGCGGACGACAAAATCCTCGATCAACTAGAAGCCGAAGATCGCGTGATCGTCCGCTACATGGACAATCCGAACGGCAGCCTCCGTGACATCGCGGGCATCTGCAACGAACAACGCAACGTGATGGGCATGATGCCGCATCCGGAGCGCGCCGCGGACGAACTGCTGGGCTCAACCGAGGGTCGGGTCATTCTGGAATCCATGGTCGCGTCTCTTGTAACCAAGGCGGGTAAGTAAGAAATGGCGAGTCAACTGCCTCCTGACGAGATGGCGAAGGTTCGCGCGATTCTGCAGCGCGAGCCGACCGAGACCGAACTCGGCATCTTCAACGTGATGTGGAGCGAGCACTGCTCGTATAAGAGCAGCAAGATCCATCTGAAGACGCTCCCGACTGAGAATCCGCGCGTGCTGGTGGGGCCGGGTGAAAACGCCGGCATCATCGACATCGGCGACAACATCGCGATCGCGTTCAAGATCGAGTCGCACAATCACCCCAGCTTTATTGAGCCGTTCCAAGGCGCCGCGACTGGCGTTGGCGGCATCTTGCGCGACATCTTCACGATGGGCGCGCGACCGATCGCGGTGATGGATGCGATCCGCTTCGGGCCGCTGGACGATCCGCAGAATGGCGAGCGCAATCGCCGCATTTTGACGGGTGTGGTCGAGGGCATCGCACACTACGGCAACTGCTTCGGCGTGCCGACGGTGGGTGGTGAAACGCAGTTTGAAGCCTGCTACAACGGCAACCCCCTGGTGAACGTATTCGCCCTGGGTGTGTTCAAGCACGACGAGATTTTCTTCGGCAAAGCGACTGGCGTCGGCAACCCCGTGATTTATGTGGGCGCGAAGACTGGACGTGACGGCATTCAAGGCGCGGCGATGGCTTCGGAAGAGTTCAGCGAAAACTCGGCGAGCAAGCGCCCGAACGTGCAGGTGGGCGATCCGTTCATGGAAAAGCTGCTGCTCGAGGCGTGCCTCGAAGCCATGCACACCGGCGCGATCGTCGGCATCCAGGACATGGGCGCGGCGGGTTTGACCTGCTCCACGTGCGAAATGGGCAGCCGCGCGGAAACCGGCATTGAAATCGATCTGAAGTACGTCCCGCAGCGTGAGACCGGCATGACTCCGTACGAGATCATGCTTAGCGAATCGCAGGAGCGCATGCTGCTGGTCGCTGAAAAGGGTCGCGAAGAAGAAGTGTTCGCGGTGTTCCGTAAATGGGGTCTGGACGCAGCGACGGTTGGCGTGGTCACGGATACGAACAAGTTGATCGTGCGCGATCACGGCGAAATCGTGGCGGACATTCCGAATCGTGAGCTGGCCGATGAAGCTCCGCTGTACGACCGGCCGCACAACGTGAAGCCGTATCGCACGGCTCCGATGGAAGCACCGAAGTTCGAGTCGAAGGATCTGAAAGCCGACCTGCTGACCATGCTCGCGTCGGGCGATTTGTGCTCGAAACGCTGGATCTGGCAACAGTACGACTACACGGTGCGCACGAATACGCTGGCGGGGCCCGGTGGCGATGCGGCGATTATTCGCATCAAGGAAACCGACACCAGCATCGCGATGTCGCTCGACGGCAACGGTCGCTACTGCTACCTCGACCCGCGTGAAGGCACGAAGCTGCTGATCGCGGAGTGCTGCCGCAACCTGTCCGCCGTCGGTGCGGAGCCTGTGGCCGCGACAAACAACCTCAACTTCGGCAATCCGGAACGTCCGGAGATCATGGCGCAGTTAGTGGAATCGATCCAGGGCATCGGCGAAGCCTGCCGCTTCTTCGACACTCCGATCACGGGCGGCAACGTCAGCCTGTACAACGAAACTTTGGGTGAGGCGATCTGGCCGACCCCGGTCATGGGCATCGTCGGCTTGATGAAGACCGGCCTGCCGGTCACTATCCCGTTTAAGAACGAAGGTCGCACGGTGATGTTGCTGGGCGGCGTTGGCTCCAGCGATGAGACCCGCATGGGCGGCACGCAGTATGCGAAGAACGTGTTGAAGACGATCTGGGGCCTCCCTCCGGCGCTCGACATGGACTACGAAAAGCGCGTGCAGACAGCGACTCGTGAAGTAGTTCGCGCGGGTCTAGCCGAATCCTCCCACGATGTGGGCGCGGGCGGCTTGGCTGTCGCGTTGGCGGAATGTTGCGCGAACGGAATCGGCGCGGCACTGGAAGTGAAGTCGACTCTGCGGCCGGAACTGGCGCTGTTCCACGAAGGTCCGTCGCGCGTGCTGGTTTCTACGACTTCGCCGGAAGCGGTCGAAAAGATTGCGAAGGCGCACAACATCGAATGTGTGCGGCTGGGCGTTACAATGAAGGAGCAGTTGCGAATCGATGACAGTTCCAAGACGCTCATCGATGTTCCGGTGAAGCAATTGCGCGAAGTGTGGGAGCTAGGGCTTGAAGGGTTGTTACATCCCGTCCATGTTTGAACAACATGTCTGACCAACTCGACCAACACGACCAACTGGAAGACGACAAGCTAGACGTCTTCGACAAGCTTCATGAAGAGTGCGGGGTTTTTGCGGTCTACGGGCATCCCGAAGCTGCGAACCTGGCCTACCTGGGCCTCTACGCCCTGCAGCATCGCGGCCAGGAAAGCGCCGGCATTGCGTCCAGTGACGGTCGAGCCACTTACCTGCATCGCGGCATGGGTCACGTTGCGGACCTGTTCACGCCCGAAGTGCTGGGCCGACTGCCCGGCGATCACGCCATCGGTCACACGCGTTACTCCACAGCCGGCGATTCTCAAGTTCTGAATGCGCAGCCGCTGTCGGTAGAGTGCAACAAGGGTCGCATCTCCGTCGCGCATAACGGCAACATCACCAACGCCGCTGAAATTCGTCGCGAGTTGGAATATGACGGCTCGATTTTCCAGACCTCCAGCGACACCGAAGTGATTCTGCATCTGGTCGCCCGTTCCCGCGAACGGACGCTGGCCGGTGCCCTGCGCGAAGCGCTGCTGCAATTGGAAGGTGCATTTTCGCTGGTGTTCCTAGCCGGGGACCGCATCCTGATCGCGCGCGACCCCAACGGGTTCCGTCCGCTGGCCATGGGTCAGTTGGAAGTTTCGGGCCGCAAGGTCTCGACCGTGTTCGCGTCCGAAACTTGCGCCTTCGATCTGATTGGCGCGGTCTATCTGGGTGACGTCGAGCCGGGCGAGATGGTGATCGTGGGACCGGAAGGCGTCACGCGCGAGCGTTACGCTCCGAAGCGCGACCACGCGCACTGCGTCTTCGAACACGTCTATTTCTCACGGCCTGACTCCATCGTCTTTGGTCGCAGCGTCCAGGAATCGCGCGAAATGCAGGGCCGCATGCTAGCTCGCGAATGTCCGGCCGATGCCGATATCGTGGTGCCTCTGCCGGATTCCGGTGTTCCCGCTGCGCTGGGCTACGCCTCAGAATCCGGGCTGCCGTTCAAACAAGCTCTGATCCGCAATCACTACGTGGGTCGCACGTTCATTGAGCCTTCGCAGGCCATCCGCGACTTCGGCGTGAAGCTGAAGCTGAACCCGGTTCGCCACTTGCTCGAAGGCAAGCGCGTCGTGCTGGTGGATGACTCGATTGTCCGCGGAACCACGTCGCGCAAGATCGTTCGCATGGTGCGCAACGCCGGCGCGAAAGAAGTCCACGTTCGCATCTCCTGCCCGCCGACAGTTTCCCCGTGCTTCTATGGCGTGGATACGCCGAGCGTGGGCGAACTCATCGCCGCAAACAGTACGCTCGAAGAGATCCGCCGCTTCATTGAGGCTGATTCGCTGGGTTACCTGTCGCTGGGTGCGCTCAGTCAGTCCGTGGCCGATGATCGTGATCATCACTACTGCTACGCCTGTTACACGGGCAACTATCCGACGGAACTCATCAATATCCAGGAATTGATGTCGAACCGGGAACGTCACTAAACAGCAAGGACTGCTCCCCAGTGGAAGCCTGCGCCGAATGCGCAGAAGACCACTGGTCCATCCACCGGGTTTGTTTCTGCCCACTCGGACGCGGCAATCAGCATGGATGCTGATGAAGTGTTTCCGTAGCGCTCAATGTTGGTGAACACTCGCTCGCGATCGACATTCAGCGACTTCGCCACGCGCGTCAGTAGGTTCAAGTTCGCCTGATGCAGCAGGAATGTGCCGACCTGTGCGGCCGTCATTTGACTCCGTTGCAGCACTTCGTCGATCACCGCCGGCATCTTGCGCGATGCGTGCAGAATCACGTTGAGGCCGTTCATGCGCAGTGATCCATCGAAGGCCAGGTCATCGCGATAGGCGCCGTCGCTATGGAGCACCGCGTCCACCAGGCGCAAGCCGCCCGGTTCGGTGGAGACCAGCACCGCGCCCGCACCATCGCCGAACAACATCGCCGTGTTCGGATCGTCTCCGATCAACACCGACATCTTCTCCGACGCGATCACCAACACCTTTCCGTGAGCTTCGGTCAATCGCATCGCGAGAGCCAATGCGAAGACGCTGCCCGCGCTGGCCACCGGAACATCGAGTGCGGGTGTGGAGCCCAGCCCCAGCGCATGCGCCACGCTTACCGCCGGTCCGGGAAATCCGGATGTGCCACTGCCGCTCGCGACGATCAAAAGTCCCACGCTGCCGGGTTCGACCCCGGCGCGCTGCAGGCAATCGAGTCCCGCGCGAACCGCCATCGACACCACGTCTTCGTCGGCAGCAGCATAACGCCGCTCACGAATGCCCGATGCGTTCTCGATCCACTCCGCCGTGCGGTCCAGCCGAGCAGCCAGCTCCGCATTCGCGACGACGCGTTCGGGAACATAGCGCCCGAAGGCACGGAGGTAGGCGCTCATTTCGAGGAGAGGTAGGCGTCGATACGAGCGATGGAGTCAAACTTGCGCGGATTCAGATCTGCGTCCGGGACCTTGATTGAGAAGGCGTGCTCGATGGCGCTGACCAAGTCCGGCAGCGCAAACGAGTCCAGCAACCCGCTTTCAAATAAGGACTCATCGGCGTCCTCAGGAGCCGGCTTCCCGGCCACTTTTTCAATCAATGCTCGTAAGGTTTCTTCCCGCGACTCAGCCACGTATTCAGTCTCCCACACCGAGTCAAGAGCTCCGAAAAACATGGCCCGGCGCGTGCACTCCCTACGGCGATGCCCACCGCACACTCCGAACAATTCGGTGACCTGGAATACACGGAAGAGTCGCTTCTGTTGTTTCCGCGAGGCCTGCCTGGCTTCGAGCATGCGCGCCGTTTCGTGCTGATTGAACAGCCCCAACACGCGCCGTTGGTTCACCTGCAAAGTTTAGAAAACGCGAGCCTCTGCTTTCTTGCGGCACCCATTCGCCAGCTCGAGCCGCAGTACGACCTGCGGCTGAATCCAGAGGACCAGGAACTGATTCGGGCAACCGATTCGGTGCTGGAACTGGCGCTGTTGTCGGCGACAACGGATGGTCAGATCAGTGCCAATTTGTTGGCGCCGATCGTCATCGATTTGCCGACGCGGGTAGCCGTGCAGTCCGTGCGGGCCGACACGCGGTATTCGCACCAGCACCCGTTGGGGGAGGCGCGCGCATGTTAGTGATCCGTAGACGGTCGGGGGAGTCGTTGTTGATTGGTGACGACATCGAAGTGCAGGTGTTGGAGACGGCGGGATCGCAGGTGAAGCTGGGCATTCGCGCGCCGAAGACGATCGGGGTGGTGCGCAAGGAGATCAAGACCGTGGGCGAGCAGAACCAAGCCGCTTCGCGTCCCATTGCGGCACCGGGGCTGGAAAAACTTCTCAAAACATTCAAGCCCTAACCACCCACACCGATAAGCCCCCTGTAACGCCCGGTAAGGACGCCCGGCAGACCCCAGTACGGGGCAGAACATTCTAAGGAGAGAAGACACATGGCATTCGCGATTAATACGAACGTCGCATCCCTGCAGGCCCAGAACAGCTTGCGTGTGACCGGCGACTTGCAGTCGAAGACGATCAATCGAGTGACGTCGGGTTTGCGCATCGTCGCATCGGGCGATGACGCGGCCGGGTTGGCGATCGCCAACACCTACCGTTCAGACGGCGCCGTGCTGGCGCAGGGCGTTCGCAACGCCAACGACGGCCTCAGTCAGTTGCAGACGGCCGATGGCGGCATTAACAACATTTCTCAGCTGCTGGATCGCGCGCGCACCTTGGCGACGCAATCCGCATCCGGCGCGTTTACTGGCGACCGAAGCGTGCTGAATTCGGAATTCCAGAGTGTGATCGGCGAAATCGATCGGCAGGCCCAGGCGGTGGGTCTCAACACGGGCGGTCAGTTCGCGAAGGCGCTCAGCGTATTCATCGGCGGCGGCCAGTCTTCGAACGGCATCAGCGCTACCACCAACGGTTCTGTATCGTTGGACTTGAGCCGCTCGACGGTTGACTCGGCCAGCTTGGGTCTCAAGGGTGTGCAGGCGACTGGCGTAGCGGGCACCGACATCGGCGCGGGTTCGGCAAACACTAGCTTATCTTCCATTCTGACGAACAGCACCAACGCTGGTTCGGTGGCGACCCCCGGCTTCACGACCTTTGTCATCAAAGGACCGGGCTTCGACGGCAACGGCGTGAAACTCGCGGTGAACACCGCGAACCTCGGTGGCACCAGCGATTTGGCTGCCAAGGTGAACGCGGCGATTTCCGCGGCTGCCAACGGCGGCACGCAACAGGCCACAGCGCTTAAGAACGCGAACGTGCTGGCTTCGATCAGCACGGATTCGAACGGCAAGCAACAGCTGGTTTTCAAGAGCTCCACCACCGCGTTCCAGGTCCAGGCTGGTGATCGCTTGGCGAACGCACTGCTCGGAAACTTCGAACAGAATGCCGCTGTCACGGGCAGCGACACGGCGGCGTATGTCGACACTTCCTCGAATAATACGTTGTCGTTCAAGGTGGACGGTGGCTCGCAGATCAACGTCACGTTGACGACGCAGGCGGCCGGCACAAGCAAGGGGCAGATCGTCAAGGAACTGAATGCGGACGCGACGTTTGCCGCTGCGGCGACGGCTTCGCTGGATGGAAATCAGCTGGTGATCAAGAGCAAGGGCAACAGCTCCACCTCTTCTGTGGAAGTAGTGACCACGGCCTTGAACACCGCGCTCGGCTTGACGGCGGGCACCACGACGGCCGCTGCCGCGTCAACCGGCGCGGCGCTCCAAGTGCAGAATCAGGGTGGCGGTACGTTGACGGCCAAGGCCAATATCATCGGTACCGACACCGGTGCCACTGCGAACGTAACCGGCACGACCAACAAGGTCACGCTGACCGTTGGCGGGACGACAGCGACCTTGACGTTGACCTCGGGGACCTCCTTAACCAAGAAGCAGATTGTTCAGGACATCAACACGCAGGTCGCGGCGGGCACACTGGCCGGCAAGGTGACGGCGAAGCAGGTCGGCAATCAGGTCGTGTTTGAAACGGCGAAGCAGGGGGTCACTTTCAGCGTGGACACCGTGGCCAACAACGCTTACACTGCGCTGGGCTTCACGGCGGGTACGTCATCGAGCACGCACAAAGCGGTTGCTTCCGATGCCGTGACGCTGCGCTTCACGGGTAGTGGTCTGACCAGCCCTGTTGACATCAGCCTGAACACCTTCACGGCCGGCACTACGACATCGGCGGATGTGTTGGCAGACTTGCAGACGAAGATCTCGAATTCCAGCGAGTTGACGGGTGCGGGGATCTCCCTGACCACATCCGCAGTCGGCAATAACCTGGTGTTCACTTCGAGCAAGGGTGAGCAGTTCCAGGTGACCTCCACCGGAGATAGCGAGAACCTGCTGGGTCTGGGTAGCTTCCTGTCGGGTGCCAACAGCGCCGTAGACTACACGACAATTACGGCGGGTAGCTCGTATTCGACCAGTGCTTCCAATGGCACCGCGTCGTTTGAGTTGTCGTTAAACGGCGGGGCGTCTAGCACCAACACTTTCTCCGCCAATCTCTCTGGCGGCGACGCGACAGCCGCGACGCAGACCGGTACGGTGACGTACGCGTCGGGCCGCGTCGACTTGAGCGCCGGCACGGCCGGCAACCTAGTGTTGCGTGTCGACGGCGGAGCGTCCTTTACAGCCGCTCTGGGTACCAGCGCCACCACGACGGTTGGCAGCATCCTGACCACGATCAACACCGCCTACACGACGGCCGGCTACAGCGGCACCTTGGCCTCGTTGGACGGCTCCGGCAACATCGTGCTGACCTCAGGCAGCAAGGGTTCTTCGAGTAGCGTCGAAATCGACTCCACCTCAGAAGCGGCCGTGCTGACTAAACTCGGTCTGACGTCCGGAAACGTCACCAACGGATCCAATGCTAGTCTGGCGAACGTCGTGCAACAGTTGAACGATTCCATTGCCACGGATTCTGAGCTGGTGAAGGCTGGCATCGGCGCCTCTTCGAGCGGCGGGAAGGTGGTGATCTCATCGAGCAACGGCACCTACTTCCGTTTGGACGCCTACGGCACCGGTAACGCGGGTTTCACCAAGAACGGGGCCAGCTTCGCCGGTAATACGCAGGGTGCGGCACCGACCACGTCACCGTACTTCGATTCGCAGGGCGCTGATGCTACCGCGTCGCTCGCCTACACCGACCGCCTCTATGGCAGCGATGACCAGACCGTGTCCATCTCGGCCAATGATGCGAATGGCGCCAAGCACGCTCTCTCCGTCAATCTACAGAACGACGGAACGGCGCGTAGCCAGTCTATCGATCAGGCGCTTACGAGCATCAACAGCGCGCTGCAGCAGTCCAACGACGCGACTCTGAACAAGATCGTGGCAGTGAAGGAGGAATCGGGCGGCGTGCAGTCGATCAAATTCCTCAGCACCGTCCGCGGATTCCAGGTCACGGTTAGCTCGGGCCCGAACGGGACTGGTATTACGCCGCCCACCGGCAACCAGAGTACGGCGGCCACGGTCGGCACCGGCTCGAACGCCGATATCAGCGACGTCAGTAGCGCTCAGTCCGCCGTCTCGGCCCTTGCCGATGCGGTTAGCTTGCTGGGCAAAGCCCAAGCCGTCGTCGGTCGCGGTCAAAACCAGTTTGCGTTCGCCATCAACCTGGCGCAATCGCAGCTGACCAACCTAGCGGCTGCCGAATCCCGCATCCGTGACGCGGATCTTGCGGCCGAATCCGCCAACTTAACCAAGTCGCAGATTCTACTGCAGGCCGGTATCGCAGCTCTGGCTCAGGCCAACTCTGCTCCGCAGCAGGTGCTGTCCTTGCTCAGAGGTTAAACCTTAGCCTAGAAACACTTCGGGCCACAGCGGCGATTCCTTTCGGATTCGCTGCTGTGGCCCGATTCATTTTCGACTAACCACGTACGTCCAACGAAGGATCCTGAACTGAATGGCAGAAGCACTGTTCCAGTTGCTTTAGCCGGGCGTCTTCAGTTCGCAAAGACGCCCGAAGCTCCCGCAGCAACGAAGCCACCTGCTCTCCCAGGTCGAGCACCGCATCGTTCGGGAGTTCCCCTCTTTCGATCGCCAGTGCGCGAGCTTCCAGAGCCTGAGCTACCGCATCCAAATCCCCGGAACGCGCTGCGTCCAAGGCTGCCCTCGAAGCGTTGAGGAGTCCCACGCTAGCCTTGCTGCTTTCCGTACAGCACCACATTCAAGCCCTGCAAGCTGGCCTTCACCGTATTTTGCTGACTCTCCAATGTCGCGAGCAACGAATCGGCCTGTTGCAGCCGCAAACTTAGACCCTTTTGCATCACCGTCATTCGCTCCGCCAGCTTCGCGACCTGCACCTGAATCGACCGATCCACTCGATCCAGACCGTCCTGCTCCAGCTTGATCAGCCCGTTGATCGGGTCGCTAAATTGCCGCAACCCTGCGGCAAAGTGTCCCAGGCCCTGCGAAGAATTGTCCAGGAACGTGAACGCGTCGCTCAACTGGTCGCTGGTGAATCCATCCAGCACCTTTGAATCTACCTGCATCATTCCCTTGGAATCGAACGTCAGGCCAAGATCCGCGAGGCTCTTCACCGAGCCCGATCCTAGCCGCTGCGACGCGATCTGCCGCAGCCGGTCACCCAGTTGTCCCACCAGAGAATTGCCCGAGAGCAACCCGGCGGCACTGCCGGTCTGTCCGCTGACTTGCTGGCGCAGCGCATTGAAGCCCTGCGCGAAACTCGCCAACCCCGCAGCCAACTGCGAGCGATCGCTCAAAAGTTGGAGTTCCACCGGATCCGCCGACTCCTGCTGCACCGTGAACGTCAGCCCGGGAATTACGCTGTTTACCAGATTCCGCGACTGGCGCACCTCAATCCCGTTCAAATGGAACACCAGATCGGAGCCCTGGTTGGAGGATGTCAGAAGATTTGTGTTGGCGCCCTGCGGGTCGTCGCGAAGTTGCAGTGCCTGCTCGCCGCTCGCACTCGCCGAAAGGGACAAGTAGTTTCCCCCGGAGGTGGTCAGGATCGACGCTGTTACTCCCGCTCCCAACCCATTGATCTTGTCGCGCAAGCCGACCAACGTGTTGTTGGCGAGCGAAAAATTGTACTGCTGGGTACCCACCACCAGACGCAGATCCCCGGTCGAACTCACCGGCGTTGCCGCCGAATCCGTGTATCCGATGATTGTCCGTTCCGACGCCGGCTTGGCGATGGAGGTAACCGAATCAATTGTGTAGCTGGCGGCAGTCGTCGCCCCGGTGTTTGCCACGGTCACAACATCCGGCTTGGAACTACTGGCCGCCAGAGCCCGTTTGGCTGAGATGTCGCTCAG
>CANIIC010000024.1 GCA_947467395.1 Bryobacterales bacterium | reverse complement strand
CTGTTCTGCGGACTCGCGCTGACGCTGACGCTCGCGCTGGGGCCGTTCGGTGTAGTGCAGATGAGTTCGAACCCGTGGGTGAACGGCTTCATCGCCGTGGTGTTCGCGATCTTCGCGATGAGCCTGCTGGGTGCGTTTGAGATTACCCTACCCTCCGGCTTGCTGACAAAGATGGATCATGCGTCGCGCCGTGGCGGTTACTTCGGCACGTTGCTGATGGGGCTGACGTTCTCGCTGACGTCGTTTGCTTGCGTGGGTCCGTTCGTGGGACCGCTGCTGGCTTCGTCGGTCACGAGCAACAGTTTGACGCAACCGATGGTGGGCATGGCGAGCTTCGCCACTGGCCTCGCGTCGCCGTTCTTCTTTCTGGCGGCGTTCCCTTCGTACTTGAAGAAGCTGCCGCGCAGCGGTGGCTGGTTGGCTCGCGTGAAGGTCGTGATGGGCTTCGTGCTGCTGGCCGTGATGCTGAAGTATGTGAGCAACATCGATCAGGTGCTGCAGACCGGCTTCATGACCCGAGAACGGTTCCTGGCTGCGTGGTTCGTCTTGTTCTCCATGGCAGGCTTGTACCTGCTAGGACTGCTCCGCATGGAAGGCGTGGAGCCGGACGAAACGCTGGGCATCGGACGCTTGCTGAGTGGGAGCGCGTTCCTGGTGTTCGCGTTCAGTCTGTTGCCGGGGATGTTCGGGGCGCCGCTGGGCGAGCTCGACGCCTATGTTCCGGTGGCGGTGAACAGGACGTCCTTGGGTGGCTCACCGGTGGCTTCGAGCGGTCCGGTCTGGATGAAGGATCAGTATCGCGAAGCGCTGGACAAGGCTCGCGCCGAGAACAAGCTGGTGCTGGTGAACTTCACCGGCTACGCCTGTACGAACTGCCACTGGATGAAGGCGAACATGTTCCCGAAGCCGGAGATCGCGTCGGCGTTGGGTGAGTTCGTTCTGGTGGAACTGTACACCGATGGCCTGGATGCGGCGGCCGAAGTGAATCAGAAATTGCAGGAACGCTACAACACGATCTCGCAGCCGTTCTACGTGGTGATGAAGCCCGATGAAACGGTGGTGGCGCAGTTTTCCGGATCCACGCGCGATCCGCAAGAGTACTTGAAGTTCCTCCAATCCCGACCTCTCTAACATGCTGACCCGCGGCCTGCTCGTCCTCACCGTTGCGCTGCCGATGTGGGCTCAAGCGCCGATTCGCGGGTTTAACGAAGCCTCGCAAGCGATCGAGCAGAAGCGCGAGCAGGCGGCGAAGTCCCTTCCCTCCCCGCATTTGCTGAAGCTCTACATGGAGCGCATGGCGCGCACGCCGCATGTCGCCGGGTCGCCCGGTTCGAAGCAGGTGGCTGATTACGCAGCGCAACAGTTTCGCGAGTGGGGACTGACCACGCGCATCGAAACGTTCGAAGCGCTGCTGCCGTACCCGACTACTCGGCTGTTGGAGATCCCTGGGTTCAAGGCGTCCCTGACAGAGCCTGTAGTGACGGAAGATGCGGACACCGCGGATCACGGGCAGATCCCGACGTACAACGCGTACGCGGCTTCGGGCGATGTGACGGCTCCGCTGGTGTATGTGAACTACGGCACGCCGGAAGATTACGCGTTCCTGGAGAGTCAGGGCGTGAGTGTGCGCGGCAAGATCGTGATCGCGCGGTATGGCCGCGCGTGGCGCGGGCTGAAGCCGAAGTTGGCGCAGGATCGCGGAGCGTTGGGTTGCCTGATTTATTCCGATCCGCGCGACGATGGGTTCTTTGTCGACAATCCGTATCCGGATGGTCCGATGCGGCCAGCGCAGGGCGCGCAACGCGGCAGCGTGATGGACATGGCGCTGTACACGGGCGATCCGTTGACGCCGGGCTGGGCGTCGGAGCCGGGAGCCAAGCGGCTGGATCGTTCCGAGGCTGCGACGATTTTGAAGATCCCGGTACTGCCGATTTCGTGGACGGACGCGGAGCCGCTGCTCGAAAAATTACAGGGTCCGCTGGCTCCGGAACCGTGGCGCGGCGCGTTGCCGATCACGTATCACTTGGGACCGAGCGCGGTGAGCGCGCACCTGAGCGTGGATTTCGATTGGACGAACAAGCCGCTGTACAACGTGATCGCGACGATCCCGGGTTCCTCGAAAGATGAAGGCTCGGTGATCTACGGCAATCATCATGATGCGTGGGTGAATGGCGCGAGCGATCCGGTGAGCGGGTCGGCTGTGGTAATGGAAACGGCGCGGGTGTTGTCGCTGCTGGTCAAGGATGGATGGCAGCCGAAGCGCACGATTGAACTCGCGCTGTGGGATGGCGAGGAGTTCGGGCTGCTGGGTTCGACGGAGTGGGTGGAGAAGCACGCCGACGAATTGCGTAAGGGCAACGCAGTGTATTTGAACACGGACTCGAACGGCTCCGGCATGATGAGCGCGGGCGGTTCGTCGTCGTTGGACCGGTTCCTGGATGAAGTGTTCCGCGATACCGAAGATCCGCACACCGGCACCAGTATCTTGCAGACGATCTCCGGCGGAGTGAGGCCGGGGCAGCAGGTTCCGGAGTTGCCGTTGGGTGCACTGGGGTCGGGTTCGGACTATGTGGGCTTCCTGCACCATCTGGGCATCGCCAGCTTGAACCTCGGCTTTGGCGCATTACCGGGGCAGTATCATTCGAACTACGATACGATTCGCTTCTTCGACCTGTATTCAGATACGGACCGCAAGTATGCGGTGGCGCTGACGCAGGTGATGACGCTGGCGATTCTGCGGCTGGCGAATGCCGATGCCCTGCCCTTCGACTATCAGTCGCTGGCGCAGACAGTGAGCCGGCAGGTGGAAGAAGTTCGGTCGCAGGTTCCCGCGGGCTCGAACATCGATTTCCGCGAGTTGATGCTGCAGGCTGGGCGATTGAATGTCGCGGGCCGCGAGTTCGAAGTGGCATACGCGATGGCGGTGAAGCGAGGCGCGGTGACGACGCGCGCGAATCAAGTGATCCAAGCAGTGGAGCAGGCGTTCGTGTTGAATGACGGACTGCCGGGGCGCGAGTGGTATCGGAATCAACTCTACGCGCCGGGCATGCTGACGGGCTACACGGCCAAGACGTTGCCGGGCGTGCGCGAGGCACTGGAAGGTCAGCGCTGGGCAGAAGCGAACGAGCAGGCACAGCGCTTGGCCGGAACGCTGAAAGCCGCGACAGCTCAGATCGAAGCTGCTACACAGTTGCTGCTCGAAACTCGCTAGAATTTGGTGGATGGCTGCCACCGCTTCTTCTCCGACTACCCCAGTTGTGAATCGCTGGTTGATTCCCTTGGGAGCGGTTGCGGTCCACCTTTGCATCGGCAGTGTCTATGCATGGAGCACTTTCAACCGCCCCATGCAGCAATTGTTCGCCGACGTTGGCTGGTTTAATCCAACTTATGCAACGTACTCGACGGCCCTCGTTTTGCTGGGGCTGAGTGCGGCGTTCGGCGGCCCGTGGGTAGAGCGCAGAGGCCCACGAATCGCCGCCACCGCTGCAGCGTTATTCTTCGGCAGCGGGTTGTTGATTGGTGGACTGGGGCTGGCGCTGAAGCAGGCGGTGCTGGTGTTCCTGGGGATGGGCGTGATCGGCGGGATTGGGTGCGGACTGGGGTACATTGCTCCCGTGAGCACGCTGGTGAAGTGGTTCCCGGATCGACGTGGGATGGCCACGGGCATGGCGATCATGGGCTTCGGAGGCGGCGCGTTTATCGCGGGTCGGCTGAATGCGATGTTCATTGAGAGCATGGGCGTCGCGAATACTGTGTTGATCATGGGTGCCGTGTATCTGGTGGTGATGTTGATCGGCGCGCGGTTGTTGTCGAGGCCGCCCGCGGGCTGGAAGCCGGAGGGATGGAATCCACCGGAGCATCAGAATGCGATGATCGCGACGCAAAGCGTCTCTCGCAATCAGGCGATTCGAACGCGGCAGTTTTACCTACTGTGGGGCATGTTGTTCATCAACGTGACGGCGGGGATCGGCATCCTGGCGCAAGCATCGCCGATGATGCAGGATTTGTTCGGGATGACGGCGCTGCAAGCAGGCACAGTGGTCTCGCTACTCAGCATCTTCAATGCGGGCGGGCGGTTTCTGTGGGCGTCGGGATCGGATTACATCGGCCGGCGCAACACGTATCGGGTGTTTTTCGTGACGCAGGTGGCGTTGTTCCTCTTGATTCCGGGCTTGGCGGCGAGTGGCGCGTTGACTCCGTTTGAAGCGAGCTTATTTCTGGTCGTGAGCATGTACGGTGGTGGTTTCGCGACGATCCCTGCATTCCTGGCCGATATCTTCGGGCCGGAGAACGTGGGCGCGATTCATGGTGCAACGTTGACGGCTTGGAGCGCGGCGGCGGTGGTGGGTCCAGTGATCATCACTGAATTATCGAAACGCGCGAAGGCGGGCTTGGCGCCGGGGGCGAGCTTGGTCCACATCTACGACAGTCCGTTGCAGATGCTCGCCGGGTTGCTGGCGGTGGGTTTCCTGCTGACGCTGTTGATCAAGCCGCTGAAGCAGCAGCAATGATACGATAGCCCCATGAAACGTTGGCTTGTCTTCGTCCCTGCCCTGGCGCTATTCGCGCAGGACCCTACTGGATTCTCGATGTGGAAAGCGTCGGAGATCACCGATCGCGCGAAAGCTGCCAAGGTGGATGCGACCGGGATGGCGGGTGGCCCGATCGGCAACCTCAGCGGCTACACGGCCATTGTTGTGCGCCGCGATAAGACGGGCGAGTCAGAGATTCACGAGCGTCTTGCGGACATCATGATCGTGACGGAAGGCGAGGCCACGCTGAAGATTGGTGGCGCGATGATCGAAGGTCATCCGACGACCGCGGGAGAGGTCCGCGGCAAAGGACTGACGGGATCGACAGATAAGAAGATTGGCCCGGGCGACATCGTGCATGTGCCGGCAGGATTGCCGCATTGGGTGGTCGTGCCGGAAGGAAAGCAGCTCAGCTACTTGTTGCTGAAGCTCGATAAGAAGTAAGTCGTCCGAAAACACGAAGCCCGCCGGACCTTGCGGTCACGGCGGGCTTTCGCTTTTTTGATTTACGTTGGAACTACTGCGCGGCCTTCACGGCGTAGTCGAGCACCCAACCCGGCAGGATGCCGAGCACCAGGGTCATCACGGCCGAGCCGTAGATGGCGAGCGTCAACATCGGACCAGGAGCAGTCAGAGTTTCCGTCGATTCGCCCGGTTCCTTCATGTACATCACGACCAGGATACGCAGGTAGTAGTAAGCGGCGATGGCGCTGTTCAACAGGCCCAACACCGTCAGCCACACCAGATGCGAATCGAGGGCGGCCTTGAAGATGTAGAACTTGCCGAAGAAACCAGCGGTCAGAGGCACACCAATGAGACTGAGTAAGAAGATGGTGAGCATCGCGGCCATGCCCGGCTGACGCTGAGACAGACCGGCGAAGTCTTCGATGGCGACATACTTCTCACCCTTGCGGGCGAAGTGCGAAACCACGGCGAAGGCGCCGATGTTGGTGAACGCGTAACCGGCCAGGTAGAACATCGCGGCGGCCGAACCCGTACCGGAGTTCGCGCAAACCGCAACCAGCACGTAGCCGGCGTGTGCGATCGAGCTGTAGGCCAGCATGCGCTTGATGTTCGATTGCAGCAGAGCGGCGAGGTTGCCGACCAGCATCGTCGCCAGAGCGCAGCCCCAAACGACGGGAAGCCAGCGATCTGAGATCGAGCTGAAGGCATCCACGAAGATGCGAATCAGAACCGCGAACGCCGCAGCCTTGGGGCCAACGGTCAGGAAGCCGGAGACCGGAGCAGGAGCACCCTGATAGACGTCGGGAGCCCAACCTTGGAAGGGAGCAGCCGAGATCTTGAAGGCCAGACCGACGAAGATTAGACCAGCCGCCACGCTGATCAACGGGGTGGAGGAATTCGCACCGGAGAGCAGCGCGTTGTGAATCGTCGCCAGGTTGGTCGAACCGGTCGCGCCGTAGATCCAGGCCACACCGTACAGCAGGAAGGCGGTGGCGAAGGAACCCAGCAAGAAGTACTTCAGCGCCGATTCGTTGTTGCGCGCATCGTCGCGGAGGTAGCCGGCCAGGATGTAGGACGCGATCGAGGAGATCTCGAGGCCGATGAAGATCATGATCAGTTCATTCGCGCTGGCCATGATGCACTGGCCCACGATGCTGAACAGAACGAGAGCGTAGAACTCGCCGGTGTCGTGACCTTCGCGCTGCAGATACTCCGAGGAGCTGAGCAGAACGAGCAGGCCGGCGGCCATCACGAGGACTCTGAAGAAGGTCGCGAAGCCGTCGACAGCCAGCATGCCCTGGAACGCCATGCCTTGCGGCGCGGTCAGGGCGGCGAAGATGCCAGCAACCAAGCCGAGACCGGCGAGGATGCTGAGGATCGGCTTGCGTTCCCCTTCGAGGAACGCTTCGAGGAACATGATCAGCGTGCCGACCACAATCAGGATCAGCTCGGGCATGAAGCGCGCGTATTCGGCGGCGCTGGGGATGAAGTTAGCGAGCATTGCGCACCTCCGCTCCCGCAGGCAATGCCGGTGTGGCGGCTTGCTCCACTCGATTTTGGTTCATTTGATTGAGAATCGCGGTGTTTTGCGCGCTGATGGCGGGCAGGAAGGTCTGCGCGTAGCAGCCCATCCAGAACATCAGGATCAGCAGCGGAGCGATGGCCGCCCACTCGCGGGTGGTGAGATCTGGCATGTGATGCGCCAGAGATTCGGAAGCTCGTCCGTAGAAGGTGCGCTGATAGAGCCACAGCATGTAGCAAGCACCCAGGATGACGCCAAGAGCGGCGAAGACAACCCAGCTAAAGTTCGCTTTGGCCGCGCCCTGGAGAACCAGGTATTCACCGACGAAGTTGTTCAGGACCGGCAGACCGATAGAAGCGAAGGTCGTGATGAGGAAGACGATCGCCAGGTTCGGAGCGGGAGTCGCCACGCCACCGTAGGCTGAAATTTCCAACGAGTGACGGCGCTCATAGAGGTAGCCGACCAGGATGAAGAGTGCGCCGGTGGAGACGCCGTGATTCAGCATCTGGTAAACCGCGCCATCCAAGCCTTGCTGCGTGAAGCTGAACACACCCAACACCACGAAGCCCAAGTGGCTGACCGAGGAATAGGCAACCAGCTTCTTCATATTCGGCTGCACCAAAGCGCAAAGCGCACCGTAGATGATACCGACGATCGCGAGACCGCCGATCACCGGAGCGGCTTCGCGCGCGGCGTTCGGGAACAACGTCAGACAGAAGCGAACCAGACCGTAGGTACCCATCTTGAGCATGACCGAGGCCAGCATGACGGAACCGGCGGTGGGCGCTTCGACGTGGGCGTCCTGCAACCAGGTGTGCAGCGGGAACAGCGGAACCTTGATCGCGAAGGCGATGAAGAAGGCCAGGAACAGGAGCATACCGACTTGGCCGTCGAACTTCAGGGCACCGGTCTGCACCATGTTCTGGATGGCGACGTAATCAAACGTGCCCGCCGCGTTATAGAGGTAGATCATCGCGGCCAGCATCAGTACGGAGCCAGCCATGGTGAACAGGAAGAACTTGACTGCCGCGTAGATGCGGCGATCGTGACCCCAGATGCCGATCAGGAAGTACATCGGGACCAGCGACAGTTCCCAGAACACGTAGAACAGGAACATGTCGAGCGCGACGAACACGCCGAGGACGCCGAATTCCAACAGCAACAGGAAGGCGAAGTATTCTTTGACACGGTGGTCAATGTAGTTCCAGGAGATCAACACCGCAATCGGCGTCAACATCGTGGAGAGCAGGACCAGCCACAGAGTGAGGCCATCGAGGCCAACGTGGTAGCGAATCGCCGGGGAGGTGATCCACGAGACGTTGCTCACGAATTGCCATCCGGTGGGAGACGCGTCGCCCATATACGGCGACAGCAGGCCCAGCGAGAGAACAAAGATACCGAGCGAGAGAATCAGGGCCGTCATACGGCTCGATTCCTTCGGCAGGATCAGGATCGCGAGGAACCCGATCAGAGGGAGGAAGAGGACGATGTCTAGAAGACTCATCGCGCACCTCCGAAGCCGACCCAAAGTATCACGACGATGGCTCCAGCCACCACCCAGGCGGCGTAGTTTCGAATGTAACCGGACTGCAGGCGGCGCAAGATGCCGCCCAAACCTTGGGCAACGGTTGCGGTGCCGTTGGCGATGCCGTCGATGATGCGGACGTCAGCGACGCGCCACATCAGATTGCGCGAGCCGTCGATGGTGGGCTCGACAAAGACCGCATCATACAGCTCGTCGACGAAGTACTTGTTGTAGATCCAGCGGTACGGAGCACTGAAGGTGCTCACGATGCCGTCGGGCAGCCCCGGGGCCAGCACGTAGAAGACGTAGGCCAGAGCGATGCCGCCGATACCGGCTGCGCTCGCCACGATTTCGAGCCAGGCTTCGGACTCGCCTTCGTGGATGGGGAATAGCGGTTCCAGGATGTGGGGCACGTTGAAGATGTAGTGGCCGCCCAAGCTGAGGGCTGCGAGAACCACCAGCGGAGCCAGCATTACCCACGGGGATTCGTGCGGCAGACCGCCGTGATGACCGTGGCCGTGATCGTCGTGGCCATGCGCATCGTGACCGTGACCAGCATTGTGGCCGTGATCATCCTTCTTCGCATGACCGTGATCGTCCTTCTTCTTGTCGTGGCCATGACCGTGGCCGGCGTCGGCGGCCGCGCCGCGATATTCGCCGAAGAAGGTCATGAAGAACGCACGCGAGCAGTAGAAGGCCGTCATGCAGGCCGTGACGACACCCGCCCAGTACATCCAGGGGGCGTGTTCGTAGGCCGCTTCGAGAATCATGTCTTTACTGGCCGCACCGGAGAGGAACGGCACACCGGCGATCGCGAGCGTGGCGCAGGCCAACACCGCCATCGTGACCGGCATGTACTTGCGAAGGCCGCCCATCTTGCGCATGTCCTGCTCGTGATGGCAGCCGTGAATCACGGAACCGGCGCCCAAGAAGAGCAGCGCCTTGAAGAAGGCGTGCGTCATGACGTGGTAGATACCGGCGGAGAAGGCGCCGACGCCCAGGCCCAGGAACATGTAGCCGAGCTGCGAAACGGTCGAGTACGCGTACACCTTCTTGATATCGAACTGCGTCAGGCCGACCGTCGCGGCGAAGAACGCTGTGGCCAGACCAACCACCGCGACCACATCGAGCGCGCCTGCGGAGTGCAGGTAGATCGAAGAACTGCGGGTAACCATGTAAACGCCGGCGGTGACCATGGTCGCCGCGTGGATGAGGGCCGACACGGGGGTCGGACCGGCCATGGCGTCCGGCAGCCAGACGTACAGGGGAATCTGCGCCGACTTACCACAGGCGCCGACGAAGAGCAGCAGCGCGATGGCGGTCAGCAGACCGGGCGACGTTTCGACCGGCATCGTCTTGACCTGGGCGAAGACCTTGCCGAAGTCGAGTGTGTTGAAGTTGATCGCGATCAGGAACACGGCAAGAGAGAGGCCGAAGTCACCGATGCGGTTCACGATGAACGCCTTGTTGCCGGCGTCGGTGGCGAACTTCTCTAAGAAGTAGAAGCCGATCAGCAGGTAGCTGCACAAGCCCACGCCTTCCCAGCCGACGAACAGGAGCAGGAAGTTGCCGCCCAGTACCAGGGTCAGCATGAAGAACATGAACAGGTTCAGGTAAGCGAAGAAGCGATAGTAACCGCTCTCTTCGGCCATGTAACCGGTTGCGTAGATATGGATGAGCGTACCGATGCCGGTGACGATCATCAGCATGATGGAGGTGAGCCGATCGACGGCGAAATCCACGCCGATATCGAGGGAACCGGATTTGATCCAGGTGAAGTAGTGTTCCGAGTAGGTCTCCTCGAGTCCGCCGGAGAACGCGCCGAGGCCGCTCAACGTTTTCAGGACCCAGAGGAAGGCCAGGAACACGCTGCCGACCGCGACAGCGTTGATCACAGCTTTGGGAAGCCGCTTGCCGAAGAGCCCGTTAATAAGGAAGCCCAACAGCGGAAGAATTGGTATGAGCCAGAGTTGCATGTTAGTTCTTAAGCGAACTTACCTCGTCAATTTCGAGCGTCTGGCGGTTCTTGAACACCGTCAGGATGATGGCCAGGCCCACCGCGGCTTCCGCGGCGGCCACCACCATCACAAAGAAGCTGAAGATGTGTCCATCGACGCGCTTCAGCATGTAGGAAAACGTGATGAACGTGAGATTCACCGCGTTCAGCATGAGTTCGATGCTCATGAACACGGTGATGATGTTGCGGCGCAGGATGAAGCCCAGAACGCCAAGGCTGAACAGAATCGCGCTCAGCGTCAGGTACCAGGAAATAGGCACCGAGGGCGGCAGCGGAAGCGGCGGCATTAGTCGATCTCCTTGCGGGCCAGCACAATGGCGCCCAGAATCGCGATCAGGATCAGAACGCTGGTGACTTCAAACGGCAGCAGGTAGACGGTGAAGAGGCTGGTGCCGATCTCACGCGGCCCGGCGCCTTTGAAGGAACCGAAAACCACATTGTCAGAACTCGGCGTCATGTTCTGGACAACGAAGCTCATGATGCCGAAGAAGACGACCAGCAGCGGAGCACCCAGATACTTGCCCATCGGCTTGAGGACCGACTTCGGTTCGGCGCCGGCGTTCAGCAGCATGATGACGAAGATGAAGAGCACCATGATCGCGCCAGAGTAGACCACCAACTGCGCGGCGGCGATGAATTCGCCTCCCAGCAGCAGGTAGAGCGCTGCGAGCGCGGCCATCACGCCGACCAGCGAGAGGGCGCTAGAGATGGGGTGTTTTTGCACCACCATGTTGATGCCGCAGACCACTGCGATCGCGGCGAAGATCAAAAACAGGATCGCGTCCATATTACGAGAGGGCCACCACCAGGGCTGTTACGAACAGGTTGACCAGAGCGACCGGGAACATGAAGGTCCAGGCGAAGCTCATCAGTTGGTCGTAGCGGAAACGCGGCAGAGTCGCACGCACCCAGATGAAGACGAAGAGGATGGTGAGGACCTTGGCGCAGAACCAGAACAGAGGCATGAGGATCGGCTGCAGGAACGGAATCAGGAAGACGCCGCCGATGCCGAGGAAGATCACACCGAACACAGGATACGTGTATTTATCGAAGGGCCGGGCAGGCTGCGCGGCGTGATAGAACAGGATCGCGGCACCACCCCAGTGAATCAGGGTGGGGATAAAGTTCGCACCGTATTCCACCGGGAAGATCGGATGCCAGCCGCCCAGGAACAGCAGCGTGGCCATGGCCGAGACCGTGACCATGTTGGCGTATTCGGCCATGAAGAACGAGGCGAACTTCATCGAGGAATATTCGGTGTGGAAGCCGGCGACGAGTTCGTTTTCCGCTTCCGGCAAATCGAACGGGACGCGGTTAGTTTCGGCGAAGGCCGCGACCATAAAGAGGAAGAAGCTGACGATCTGGCCACCGCTGAAGATGGTCCAGTTCGGAATCACGCCAAGCACGAAGCCGCCCTGCTTTTCGCCAATCTCGCGCAAGCTGAGGGTATTCAGGATCAGCAGCGGCGCGGCGATCGCGAGCGCCATCGGCAGTTCGTAGCTGATCATCTGCGCCGAGCTACGCAAGCCGCCCATCAGGGAGTACTTGTTGTTGGACGCCCAACCGGCCAGCGCCACGCCGTACACGCCCATCCCGGAGATGCCCAGGATGAACAGCACGCCGATGCCAGGGTCGGCCAAGCTCATGTTCGTGCGGATGCCGAAGACTTCGATTTCCGGCCCGAAGGGGATCACCGAAATCGAGATCAAGGCGAATAAGACAGCGACGAACGGAGCCAGGTAGTAGAAGACCTTGTTCACGTGCGACGGAATCATGTCTTCTTTGGTGATGAGTTTGATCACGTCCGCCAGCGGTTGCAGCAAGCCGTGCGGGCCGACGCGACGAGGGCCGACGCGCAGCTGAACGTGCGCGATGACTTTGCGCTCGATCCACTGCAGGTACGCGAGCACGTGCATGAATACGCCCACGACGATGCCGGTCTTAATGAGAGCCAGTATGAAGTAGTTCATCGTGACTTAGTGGTCCTTGCCGCCATACAGAGAGCCGGGGGCCTCCATAACCGAGTTGAGAGTCTTCGAATAGCGGCCCAGTGTTCCGGAGGTGAACAACGTGTCTCCGGCCGAACCGATGGTGCCGGGCAGTGCCGCGACCTTGCCGTTCAGGGGCTGCGTCGCCACCGCCGCGCCGGAGGACAGAACCGGTAGCGCCACGTTGTAGCCGTGAACCGTGCTGCGAATTTCTTCCAGCATCTTTTCGGGCAACCAGATGCCCAGATTCAGGCCCATTTCCTTCGCGATCGAACCCATGATTTCCAGGTCCGTCTTGGTGCCCATCACCTTGATCGCCTGCTTCAGCTTCTGCACTTCGCCGGTGACGTTGGTGACGGTGCCGTTCTTTTCGTAGGCCGAGGCCGCGGGCAGAACCAGCGTGGCGGCCTTCGCGGTTTCAGTCAGGAACATGTCCTGCACCACGACGCATGCGTTTTTCGATGCCAGTGCAGCGGACTTCAGCGGATTCGCACCGACCACCCACAGGACGTCGAGGTCGGCCGCAGCGAGCATCTGCTCACGGCTTAAACCGCCGTCGCGCGGGAGCAAGTCCATGTCGTAGGCGCCGCGCGAGTTCGAGTAATCGACCAAGCCAACGTACTTGACCGGGATGCCGAGCGAATCGCCGAAGGCGACCAGCTTGCGGAGCGCGTCGCCTTGCACCGTGTCGCCGAAGACGATGACCAGGTTGGCTTCGGCCTTCAGCTTGTCGCGCAGGGATTCGACTCCAGCCAGTTCCCCGCCCTTCTGGACGCGGACGCTGGCCACGGCCTGCTTGTCCTCGCGGACTTCGCCGGTGGTGACGGCGTAAATGTGAGCCGCGTGATGCCGGTAGTTGGCGCGCGCCTGGAAGCTCAACAGCGGATGCTGCTGCGCCAGATCGCTGCCGACCACGAGAACCGCTTTGGCGGTGTAGACATCCTGCATGCTAGCCAGGGCGTCGGTCTTGCCCGAAAGCGCATCGAACAACGTCGCCAGATCACCGGTGCGGTGATGGTCGATGTTCTTCGTGCCCAGGCCCTGGCGCGCGAACTTCTGCAGGAAGTAGTTTTCTTCGTTGGTGGTGTGGTTCGAACCGATGACGCCGAACTTGCCGTTCTTCGACTTCACTTCGGTGAACTTCTTCGAGACCAGATCCAGAGCCTGCGCCCAGCTGATTTCGTCGAAACCGCCCGCTGCGTTGCGCAACAGCGGCGTCTGCAGGCGATCGGGGTGATTCACGAAGTCGAAGCCGTAGCGGCCCTTCACACACAGGAACTCGCCGTTGATGCCGGAGGAATCGCGGTTGTTGCCGCGCATGATCTCGCCGTCGCGAACGCCCAAGGTCGTTTTGCAACCATCGGAGCAGTGCGTACAGATCGTGCCGACGTGGTTCATTTCCCACGGACGGGTCTGGTAGCGATAGATGCCACTGGTCAGCGCACCCACCGGGCAGATGTCGATACAAGCGCCGCACTCATCGCATTCCAGATGATCGTGCTTGTTCGGGATGATCTCGGCCACCACGCCGCGGTTGCCGATGCCCAACGCGCCCACTCCCATGCCTTCGTTACAGGCTCGGACGCAGCGGTAACACAGGATGCAACGCGGAGCGTCGAAGAATACGACGGGGGACCACTGCTTTTCGGGAGTGTGGACCTTGCGTTCGGTGTAGCGGCTTTCGCCGGCGCCGTAGCGGAACACCATGTCCTGCAGTTCGCACTCGCCACCCTTGTCGCAGACCGGGCAATCGAGCGGATGGTTGGTCAGCAGCAGTTCCAGCGTGCTTTTGCGAGCCGCCTTCACCGTGTCCGATTCCGTATGAACCACCATCGGCGTGCCGTCGCGGTTCACATCTACCGGCAGGGTGCAGCCGACTTGCAGTTTCGGGGTACCTTCCACTTCCACCAAGCACATACGGCAGGCGGCTTGGAGCGAGTAGCCCTCTTTGTAACAGAACGCGGGGATTTCGATGCCGTTTTCGCGAGCCGCTTCAATCAGCAGCTTGCCCTTTTCGGCCTCGAACTCCTGCCCGTTGATTTTAACTTTGACCAGTTCAGCCATTGATGCTCACCAATCCGGATCCCTGCTTCGCCAGCCGTTCTTCAAACTCGTGCGAGAACTTCTGAATGATGGACATCGTCGGCATCGCGGCCGCGTCGCCCAGCGCGCAGAAGGTGCGCCCGAACATGTTCTTCGCCACGTCGCCGATCAGAGCGATATCTTCGTGACGGCCACCGCCATCGTTGAAGCGCTGCAGAATCTTGCGCAACCACGTCGTACCTTCTCGGCACGGGATGCACCAGCCGCAGCTTTCGTGCGCATAGAAGCGCATGATGCGGAGGGCCACAGCCACCATGTCGGTGTCTTCGTCGAGGACCACCATACCGCCGGAGCCGAGCATGCTGCCCGCCTTGGCGACCGTGTCGTAGTCCATTGCAATGTCGCATTCGCTGGCCAGCAGGATCGGGCAGGACGAACCGCCCGGCACCACGGCCTTCAGCTTCTTGCCGTTGCGCATGCCGCCACCGAGTTCGTTGATGGCCTTCATCATCGGGAAGCCCAGCGGAATTTCGTACACACCCGGCTTGTTCACATGACCGGACAAGCACAACAGGCGCGTACCGCCGTTTTTCGGAGTTCCCAGAGCCGCGTACGCCGCGCCACCATCGCGAATGATCGCGGGAACGGAAGCGAACGTTTCGACGTTGTTCAACAGCGTCGGCGAAGCCCATGCACCGGCCACGGCCGGGAACGGAGGCTTCATGCGAGGCACGCCGCGCTTGCCTTCGAGCGAATCGAGCAACGCAGTCTCTTCACCGCATTCGTAGGCGCCCGCGCCGGAGTGCGTGTAGAGGTCGAAATCGAAGCCCGTACCGGCGATGTTCTTGCCCAGGTAGCCGCGCGCGTAGGCTTCGGCAATCGCCTTGTTCATCTTCTCGATGACGAAGCGATATTCGCCGCGGATGTAGATGTAGCCCTTGTGCGCGTCCATCGCCAGACCGGCGATGAGGATGCCTTCGATCAGGTTGTGCGGATCGTATTCGATCAGCAGGCGGTCCTTACAGGTGCCCGGTTCGGATTCGTCGCCGTTGACCACGATGTACTTCGGCTTGGGCGAAGTGCGCGGGACGAAGCTCCACTTCAAGCCAGTGGGGAAGCCTGCACCGCCACGGCCACGCAGGGCCGAGGTCTTCACTTCTTCGATGATCGCTTCCGGCGTCATCTCGCGCGCCTTCAGGAACGCTTTGAAGCCGTCGTTGGCGAGGTAGACATCCAGCGTTTCGGAACCTTCCAGGCCCCAACGCTTGCTGATGACTTTGGTCTCTAGCGGGCTCGGTTCGTTGTAGAGTTTCTTCGCCATTACTGAGCCCTCTTTAAGCCTTCGATCAAGGCGTCGAACTGTTCAGGGGTGACGTTGTGGTGGTAGTCGTAGTTGATGGCGACCATCGGAGCCCAGCTGCAGGCGCCCATGCATTCGACTTCTTCGAGCGAGAACACACCGTCGGCCGCCGTCTGTTTGTGGCCCAGGCCCAGCTTCTTACAGGCCTGATCGTAGAGTTCGGTGCCGCCCACCAGCATGCAGCTGATGTTGGTACACACCTGCACGTGGAACTTGCCTTGCGGCTTGCGGTGCAGCATGGAGTAGTAGCCCACTACTTCGTCCACCTGCAGCGGCGTTACTTCACAACGCTTGGCCACTTCTTCGATCAGTTCCGCGGTCACTGCTCCGGTTTCATCCTGAGCGTAGATCAGCATCGGAACCACGGCCGAGCGCTTCTTCCCTTCCGGGTACGATTGGAGCATTTTCGCGAAACGCTCCTCGAGTTGCGGAGAAAAAGTCATTAGCGGTCTGTATCTCCCAACACAAAGTCCATGCTGCCAAGCGCCGCAATCGAATCGGCGATCAGCGTGTTTTCGAGCAACTTCGGCAGCCCTTGCAGGTTCCCGAAGCTAGGGGTGCGCATGTGCACGCGATACGGTTTCTGTGTGCCGTCGCTGACGATGTAGTAACCGATTTCGCCGCGCGGAGCTTCGATGCACTGGAACACTTCGCCGGCCGGGACACGATAACCTTCGGTCACGATCTTGAAGTGGTAGATGAGCGCTTCCATCTGCGTCTTCATCTTTTCGCGCTGCGGCAGCACCACGTGCGGAGCGTCGGCCTGGAACGGGCCTTCCGGCAAACCTTCCAGCACCTGCGTGATGATCTTGGCGCTTTCGCGCATTTCCTGCATGCGAACACGATACCGGCCCCACACGTCGTTCGACGTTTCGACGGGAACCCGGAAGTCGAACTTTTCGTAACTGGAGTAAGGCTCACGTTTACGCGAATCCCAATCCACGCCCGCAGCACGCAACATCGGACCCGTAATGCCCAGGTCCAGCATGTCTTCGACGGCCATGTGGCCGACGCCTTGCGTACGGCGCGTCCAGATCGGATTGGCGTTCAGCAGTTCTTCGTACTGATCCACCTTACTGGGGAAGCCCTTAATGAACTTGCCCACCACCTGCTGCCAGCCGCGCGGAGCTTCGAGCGACACGCCGCCGACGCGGATGTAGCTGGTCATCATGCGCTGACCGGAGAACATCTCCAGAATGCGCAGGATGTCTTCACGTTCACGGAAGCAGTAGAAGAACATCGACATGGCGCCGATGTCGAGCGCGTGCGTACCCAACCACACCAAGTGGCTGTTCAGGCGCGTGAACTCGGTCATCATGACGCGCAGCCATTGGGCGCGGTCGGGGATCTCCATCTGCAGCAGTTTTTCAACGGCCAGGCAGTAGCAGAGATTGTTCGAGAGGTTGGCCAGATAGTCGACACGGTCGGTCAAGGTGACCGCCTGCGCATAGGTGCGCGTCTCCATCTGTTTTTCGATACCGGTATGGAGGAAGCCGATGTCCGGATAAGCCGAACGAATGACTTCGCCTTCCAACTGGAGCACGATACGCAGCACGCCGTGAGTCGACGGGTGTTGCGGACCCATGTTCAGGGTCATGTGCCGCGCAGCGGACGGATTCTCCGGAGTTTCCTGCTTCGCCTCGATCGTCGAGACGGGATCGGCGTATGGGATGGGCCTATTCATTGGAGTAGCTGTACTTGTACCCGTGAACCGGATAGTCCTTTCTCAGCGGGTGACCTTCCCAGTCGGTCGGCATCAGGATGCGCTGCAGGTCCGGGTGGTTGTGGAAGTTGATCCCGAACATGTCGAACACTTCGCGTTCATACCAGTTGGCGGCACGCCAGACGCTGAACACGGAATCGATGGCAGGCTGCTCGCCCCCGACCTTGCACTTGACGCGCAAGCGGCGGAAGGGTTCGAGCGAGTGCAGATGATAGACCACCTCAAAACGCGGCGTCGCCGGATGCCAGTCGACTGCGGTGACGGCGCTCAGGCGAATGTACTTCTCGGTGTCTTTGAGATAGCGGCACAGATCCACGATTTTGGCGGGATCCGCGATGAGGGTGGTTTCGCCGAGCGCCTCCACCGTTTCCAGAATTGCGGGGTGGGTCACTTGGACTCCTTTTTCGTTACCGACCAGTCGAGCGCGCCCTTTTTCCAGGTGTAGTAGAAGCCGACCAGCACCAGCACGACGAAAATCAACATTTCAAAGAAGCCGAACATCTTGAGGTCGCGGTAGACAACGACCCAGGGGTAAAGAAAAACCGCTTCGATGTCGAACAGGATGAAGATCATGCCGACCAGGTAGAACTTCACGCTGAAGCGTTCCTGGGCGGAACCGACGGGAGCCATGCCCGATTCGTAGGGCGTGTCCTTCAACGGCGATTTCGAGCGCTTGCCCAGCAACCCGGTGGCGCCTACGAGAGTTGCCGCTAGAACTGCGGCAATGATGACCTGAATCAGGATCGGGAAGTAAAGCTCTGTGTATGTTTGTGGCATGGTTCACCGGCTTGCGAGTGGCCACTTCCTGACGTTGGAAATAGACACACCACGCTCGCCCCGCGATTTCAGCTGTAACTATTGAATATAATGAGGCTGGAAACGAAGTGTCAAACCGCCCGATGAATTCTCCCGCCTCCAGCACCATTCAGATCACCGTAAACGGCGAAGCCAGAGTTGTTCCGGAAGGGCTTAAGTTACCGGATCTATTGGAGATCCTGGATGTAAACCCGGGCCGCGTGGCGGTGGAACGAAATCGTGAGATTGTTCGGCGGACAGAATGGGTTTCGACGCCGGTCGAAGAGGGCGATCAACTTGAGGTCGTCTGGTTCGTTGGTGGCGGCTCGCGCTAGCCCGCTGCGTCGGCCATCATTTCCTGCAGCACTTGCTCCACTTCCTGGGCCACAGGGCCTAGCGCAGCGGACCCGAACATCTGCATCAGCACCGTCGGCTGCAAGGTCGCGAGGTTGTAGCCGCCTTCCGGCGCCTGATAGACCGAGATCCGGCAGGGCAGCGCGGTCGACACAGCGCCGTTGGCTTCCAGGACCTTTTTCGCCTGCATCGGATTGCAGACTTCGTAGATCCGCACGTCCGTATTGAACTCGACGCCCTTCTTGTTCATCGTCTCGCGCAGATCATGCGTGGCGAGTATCCCGAACTTGTGACGAGCAGCCGATTCATGAAGTGCCTGTTCGATTTCAGGAAGGGTTCTGTTGCTGTGGATGGTCAGGAGCATGACATCTGGAACCATAGCATGTAGCCCCCTGTTGCATGTAGTACTGAGCCGTGTACAATCGAAAGGTCGTAGCCAACGTCGGAGAACGGAAGCACACCGTTATGTTTAAAGCTCGCAAGACTCGCACGGAGCAACACGTCGAGGAAAAGACCTACTCTTCCAGCGATGTTTCCACCATCGCCGGAGTAAGTCTGCGCCAATTGCAGTGGTGGGACGAACGCAAAGTCGTGTCGCCCCGGCACGAAGGGCACCGCCGCGTGTACTTCCCTGCCGAAGTCGTGGAGATCACGGTGATCGCCGAATTGCGCCGCAAGGGTTTTTCGCTGCAAAAGATTCGCCGCGTGCTGCGCTTCCTGCAGAAGGAAATGGGCCGCCGGCTGGCCGAAGTCATGACGGCCGATTCCGACCTGCATCTGGTGACCGACGGCAAGTCGATTTATCTCGAAGATCGTCAGGACCGCATCATCGACATCCTGAAGAACGCGCGTCAGGCCATGTTCCTGGTGTGCGTCAGCGATCAGGCTCGCCGGCTGGATCTGAGCAAGCCCGAAGCCGGACGCAAGCCGCCGGTTCGAATTGAAAACAGCTTGGCGGCCCGCCGCGCCCGTAGCAGCTAGTAAGCAGCCTCCCGCACTGCTCGACAATCTGGATCTACCAGAAGCTTTGGCACCCGTGGAAGACGACATGCCCCCAAGCAGGGGTTGGCCAGTCCGCTCGCTCCACTATGCTGTTCCGGGGACTAATTTGGGAACGCATGATCGCTCGATCAACTGCAGTTCCTCGGTTGGAGCCCACAGGGATTACAAGCAGCAACTTCCTGGCCGGTTGTACCCGCAGATAGACGAGTCCAGATAAAGCCGCGATCTTTTGCTCGGCGAGAGCGCTTCGATCCGTACTTTCGAGCTCTACCGAGACAGGTATTCCTTTCCAGACTCCAGACCTTCCTGCCACCAGAGCGACGTTTGCAGGAAGTCGCCGCGTCGGAAGTGCAGTTATCGCTGGAGCATCACGACGCAAGTGGTTCCATCAAAGCGCCGGAAGGTGAAGCTCGAAAACTGTTCGCGGAATGTTCTCAATGTATCCCGGAGAATTTCAATCGCGACATCCTCGCCCAAACGCAATCCGTCCATGGCATCAGATCGGTAATGCACACCCGCCGCATTCCGCCCGATCGCGACGTTCGAGGCGAGTTTGTTCAGTTCGTCCCCCACCCGAAGGTTCCCTGCATACGGAAGAAGGGACAGGCCGTCGCCCGCCACCGCGGACGGCGATGGCACCAGAAAATCCTCATTGAAGAATGCCTTCAGCATGGTGACGCATGCACCGGCAATGGTTGCATGTCCGGATGGATACGCCGGATGAGCGGGGCTTCCCTCCGGATAAGAGAGCGGCAGGAGAGCACTTCCGGTTCGCGCAACCAAGCGGGTCAGAGCATCGGAACGCAGAACCTCCGGGTGAACCGGATAGTTCTTGACCCGGGCCACCACCTGATGCACGCGCGCAGCGTATACCTCTGGACGCAGGCGCATATGCACGGTCCACTTCTGAAACCAAGCTGCTCGAAGAGCATAGTTCGCGGCTCGCACAACCATATCGAGAATGTTCGGAGCGCCGAACGTCGCAAATCCCGCTTCGGTTGTGGTCCTCAAGTACGGGTTGTTCGGATGAATGGCTCCCGTTCCGTATGACGTCAGCATCAACGCAGTAGACAAAAAGATTTGGAAGCTGAAATCGTGATGCACAAACCACGCCAGATCTCGCCCATTGCGAATGTAGCGCGGTTGCGGATCAAGCGAAATCGCCCGCGTTGGAGCGACGCCGTTTTGATTGGCCAGCCACTCATCGAAGTAGACCAGATAGTCCAAACCAGGAACCGGCACCTTGAACTGTTGCTGAAGAACGGAGGCGCCGACCGGAATCGGCTTAATCAGAAACTGGGAAAGATAGGGGCCGATCAATTCCCCGGCAGTGGATCCGCGGAAGATTGTGGCAGGCGTGACAATGCCGGACGCCTTCGGACCACGAAATGCAGAAAGTCTGCTCACGTCCCGTGCCGCCTGGGCGATCACAGAATCTGAATCGTAGGCCGCGAACGGAATGTCACGGGTGAGCGCTTGCCAATATAATTCCACCATTTCCCCAGCACATTCCGCGCTGTTAAACGAGGGAGCTGCCGGGATGCTGAACTGGCAGGGATCCGCTCCCTCGAGTTGAAACGCGAAGGAGGCCCGAGGATTGATGAGTTTTCCAGAGCCGCCCATCGGGATCGTCGCAAAATCCGCGCCCTCCCCGGTCGAAAGCGCACGCTTCAACTGTCCAAATGCGTTCGCGTCTACTTCACCATCCGGGCCGTGGGGAAGTGTCTTGGAAAAGCTGGCAATGTTCCGGGGGTAAGCAGTTTGATCCTCGTTCTTCGGGTGCAGCGGCTCACCTTGAGCCGCGTGAAAAGCGGCCGCGTCCACCCGAATGCGCTTCGCGGTTTCGAGCCGCTCAGAACCACCTGAGGACGATCCATTCGTACCAGCCATCGCCGTCGTATCTGTGATACCGACGCCGAGCGCCGCCGCCATGGATTTGGCGAGAAAACCGCGGCGGCCGGTGACCGTCTTTTTCGTTCTGGGGTTCGAAAAACGCTTCTCATTCATGACCTGAAATACCTGCCTTATGAATTTCCTATCAAGCAGGCTACATCCGATCTGAGGCCAAAATGTCAACGAGTTGTCAAAACCGTGTCCGTATACATTGACAAGTTCGTCAACATTTGCGGTGCGCCGGGAATTGCAACGTAAAGTACCAAGCAACAGTGACCAGCCCGGTATTTGTACCAGTCCGACAGAGAGTGTGGAAAGCGGGAAGGGGGCGTGGGGCAAGGAGCGGCGTTTGAGGCCCTTGCCCCAGACCAACGCTGAAGAAGTGACCCGAAAGGCTCAAGCGGCCGCGATCCAGGCTGCCGGGGGAGGCGGACGGTAGCCCAAGGCGCTGTGTGGCCGCCGGGTATTGTAGTCCACGCGCCCACCAATCGGCACGCCCGCCGTTCACTGATGCCTTGCTGGCGGGCGTGTCCGACGGCTTCCCTGGGCGGCTCGGGACTTAGAAGTTTCCCTCCGCGATATCCTTCAGCGCTTGCTTTTCTGCGGTCAACTCAGCCACCGCTCGCCGCAGCCTTGCATTTTCTCTCTCCAGATCTTTCAGCTTCCGCACTTGCTCGATCTGCAGACCGCCGCACTCTTTCGGCTACCGGTAGAACGTCTGCTCCGATATCTCCGGCTCTCGGCACCCCGGCCTACCGTCCGCCCTTGTCCGATCAGCACCTCTACCTGCCGCAGCTCCCCCACGATCTGCTCTGGCATAAAGGTCTTCCTTGGGATCTTTCCCGGTCCTTCCTGAATTCAGTCTCGCTATCAGGCTGGTACAGAAAAGCCCGGTCAGGTCAGTTACCCATGCAGATGTAATCAATATTTACAGAACCGGTGGTGGCACTGGTCTGAATGGTGAAGCTGGATCCCCCGGCAGTGGTCAGTTGCAGGGTTTCCATGTTGCTGCGATTTTGCAGCAGACACCGATAGCTGCTGCCGCTGGAGAACGCGGCGGCTCCGGACAGCGTCACTGTGGCACTCTTTGGATTTCCCGAATTCGCGATTACACTTCCCACGACTGCGTGCATGTTCGTCTGTGGCGTGCCGGTGTTACTGTAGGTCGCCACTACACCATTCGTTCCAGCTGGTCCTTGAGTGCCTTGAATTCCCGGAATCCCCTGAAAGCCCTGAGGACCCTGAGCACCGGTGTCGCCCTTCAATCCCTGAGGACCCCGAGCACCGGTCTCGCCCTTCAATCCCTGAGGACCCTGAGCACCGGTCTCGCCCTTCAATCCCTGAGGACCCTGAGCGCCGGTGTCGCCCTTCAATCCCTGGGGACCCTGAGCACCGGTGTCGCCCTTCAATCCCTGGAGACCCTGAGCGCCCGTGTCGCCCTTCAATCCCTGGGGACCCTGAGCACCGGTGTCGCCCTTCAATCCCTGGAGACCCTGAGCGCCCGTGTCGCCCTTCAATCCCTGGGGACCCTGAGCGCCCGTGTCGCCCTTCAATCCCTGGGGACCCTGAGAACCGCGTGCTCCGGCATCACCTTTTGGCCCCTGAGGACCAGCCTCTCCTTTCGGCCCTTCCGGGCCTTGTTCACCCCGGAGACTCGAAAGATCCATTGCAGTTGGGGCCGTGGAATCAGCGTCAAAGATAAATTCGATCCTTGCCGGCTGGCTGGTGAGATCATTTTCCTTACTGTCGATCGAAATCAACATGTCGGACGTTGTTCCAGAAAGCTGAAGCCCGAAGTTGGTGGACGGAGTTGCCAGCCACTCCCTCACCATCGCGGTTACATCCACGGAGTAGAACAACTGAGGTGCAGGAACCGGAATCGTGACGAGGGGTTCAGTGGCTAGCGGAGGATTTGACCAACTCACGTCAGATTCAGACCATGGAGACGTGACCTGGGATACGGCAACCCATCCGGTAGATCCAGAGGCTGCATTCACGTGGAAAACCAAGTTGGCGGAGAAGCTCTGGCTTGTCCGGATTCTGTTCTGGAAGCGCTCAAGGTTGAACTGAATGAGGGCTTTCTTATCTTTACTGACGTAGAGATGCGCGTCGATTCCGTTCGATTGTCCGGAGAGACGTGGGGCACGAGGGAGCGCTCGCGCGTCCGCCAACGGGTTGCTGCTGATCGCGCCCGTAGAATCGAGCCAAGAATCCGAACTCACGAACGCCGTTTGCCCCCGAGCTCCCGCCGATAGGCACAGGGCCCCAAGAACGCTGAACGCGAAGGAGATGGAAAGACGTTGAAGTCTGTGAGCAAACTGACGGACGTGCATGAACCCAAGTGTGCCCGACCGCTACGCAAGCGTCCCGGTACTTCGTCCCCATTTCCGGGCTATCTTTGGTCAAGTAGCTAGCGTACCAACTGGCCCGCTACGCCGGGTCAATTACTCCAGGACCCAGGTACTACTGGTTTGGTGAACGCTCGGCTGTATTCCGCGCTTGTGAGGGCTTGAGGAGCCGTCCCGCCAAGCTTGCGGACAGCTGGGCCGCGACGACCGTGCTCGGGAGCGGATACGTCCGCATTTCAACAACCGCTTTTTTGCATGGAGTTACAAGCCACTCGGTCGGATACTCCACGAATGTACTTCCAAATGCCGTGCCAAGAACGAGGTGCCCTCCAGCCAGACCTCGGCCGCCGCAAACGGTTCAAACTCGGCATAACGTGGAGACCTGGTGGCGCGCGTTCGGACGATCCGCGCGCTGCACCGGTTAAGGTCCGTGCCCATCTATCGCGCTGGGCAGAGTGTTCAGTTGGCGGCAGGTTCCATGGCGACACTCTGGTTGTCCGGGCTGATCGCAGGCAACGCACCTGCACTCTGGTCAGGGCGACGGGGATTCAGGGGCGCGTGCCCTTGGGGTTGGAGTGCGCGTCAGGCTATGTTCCTGGTGTGCGTCAGCGATCAGGCCCGCCGGCTCGACTTAGGGAAAGAGTTGGGCAAGGACTCGAGCAAGGCCGAAGCCGGCCGTAAACCGCCCGCCCGGATCGAAACGAACGTCACCGTCCGCGGCGCGCGAACCATCTAGAACTCGTTCAAAAAACAGGGGCGACCCCGGTTGCCGTAGCTGGTATACTGTAGGCGCCTGGAGGCTATGCTCTTGCGTCGTCATCATTTACTCGTCCCCGTAGTGATCGCGGTTTGCTCCATCGGAGCGGGAATCGTTTTGAGCGGAGATGCCTCCGCCGCCACCCCATCCGAAGACGCGGCCAGCCAAAGCTTGCGCACCTTCTCCTCCGTCTATGACGTGGTGGAGAAGAACTTCGCCGATGCGGTGAAACCCGAGAATTCGATTTACAAGGGCGCGATCCCGGGCATGCTGCGCACGCTCGATCCGCACTCCAATTTCTTTGACCCGAAAGCGTTCCAGGAACTGCGTGAAGGACAACGCGGCACCTACTACGGCGTCGGCATGCAAGTGGCGCAACGCAATGGCCAGACCGTTGTGATGGCTCCCTTCCCTGGCTCACCCGCTGCGAAGGCCGGCATCCGTCCTGGGGACGTGATCGTCGTGGTCAATGACAAGAAGACCGAAGGCCTGAACACGACCGAAGTCGCCGACCTGCTGCGCGGACCGCGCGGCACGAAGGTACAGGTGCAAGTCAGCCGCGAAGGCGTCGACCAGAATCTGACGTTCAACATCACGCGCGACGAAATCCCGCGCTTCAGCGTGAGCGGCGGCTACATGTTGAAGCCCGGTGTCGCTTATATCAAGGTGGAATCGTTTAACGAGAACACCAGCCAGGAAATGGAAGATAAGTTCAAGAAGCTGGGCGAGAAGAACGTCCAGGGTCTGGTGCTGGATCTCCGCGCGAATCCCGGCGGGCTGCTGAATGAAGGCGTCGATGTGGCCGGCCACTTCCTGAAGAAGGGCGAGCTCATCGTGTTCCATCAGGGCCGCAATTCTCCGAACAAGAACTACGCCGCGCGTACCGATGGCACCGGCAAGGACTACCCGATCGTGGTGCTGGTGGATCGCTACACGGCTTCCGCCGCGGAAATCGTGAGCGGCGCGTTGCAGGATCATGACCGTGGTTGGATCCTGGGCGAAGGCACCTTCGGCAAGGGCTTGGTCCAGACCGTCTACCCGATGGGCGACAACACGGGCCTGGCGCTGACCACCGCGCACTACTACACGCCGAGCGGTCGCCTGATTCAGCGCGACTATTCGAACATCAGCTTCCTCGACTACTACACGCACTCGAACCTGGAACAGAAGAACCTGCAGGACGTGAAGACCACGGACTCGGGCCGTACCGTGTACGGCGGCGGCGGCATCACCCCGGATGAGAAATACGAACCGGCCATGCTGAATCCGTTCCAGATTTCGGTGCGCCGCAAGGACGGCTTCTTCGGTTTCTCCACCCGCTTCTTCGGCAAGCGCGGCGACGCGAAGCTGCCGCAGGGCTGGGAGCCGGACGCTGCTGTGATCGATCAGTTCAAGGCGTATCTGAAGGAGAAGGAAGTCACCTTCACCGACGCCGACTTCACCGCGAATCGCGAATGGATGAAGCAGGAACTGAAGCGCGAAATGTACATCACGGCTTTCAGCACCGACGAAAGCGAACGCGTGAAGATTGAGCAGGACCCGATGGTACTCAAAGCCATGGATTCCATGCCCAAGGCGAAGGAACTGCTCAGCAAGTCGAAGAACATGCTGGTGAAGCGCATGAAGGCCCAGGAAACAGTGGCCACCAACGTTCGCTAGTCTACGTTTGTTCATCGGGGCTCCCAGGCAACTGGGAGCCTTTTCGTTTGCATCTCAGCTAAAACGGAGAGCGTTGTCGAACTACGTCAACGTCGGGTCCAGGCCGGTATTGCGCCGATAGATCGCATCCCAAAGCGCCACTCGTGCCTCCAACGATTTGCGGACAACCCGACGAACATCCGCCCACTTCTCTTCGTCCCGGCCGCACAAGCCTTCGATCAATTTCAAGGCCATCGGGCCGTGATCTTCCCCATCTACTTCAACATGGCGCTCCAGGTAGTGCAGAAAATGCCGCATTTGCCCCGCTCCGAACTGCAACTCCACTGCCAAGCGGCGGAACATGCTTGGGATTAAGTCTTCTCTTCCGAACGCAAAGGAGGCAGCGATTTCATGAACCTTGCCCCGTTCAATTATTTCGAAAGTGCACTGAACGAAGGCGACCGATTCCGCGGGAGCGTTCCCTGTCTTTAATGCATGAGCCACTCCCGCCCCCTCCCGGACAGCGGTCAAGGTCCTTGATATAGCGTCGTCATCAGCGCCCACCTCAGCCATCGCCCGCAAATACATCTCCAAATGACTCAGAACCATGCCATCCGGGCCGAGATCGGATTCTTCGCACAACACAATTTCATTCAACAGGCGGGCTGCGGCGGCATCATTGGCTGGCACCCAGGGAACCTCAACACACGTCAGGCGCTGTTGTAGGGCCTTCAGAAGGCTCATAAAGTCCCATACGGCGAAAACATGGGATTCCATGAAGATGCGGAGTTGCTGATACGTCTGAACACTGGAATACAGCGGGTGCCGGATCAATTGGCACCTCAAAGTTTCGATATGAGGATCGGAAAGAAAGCTCGCGGGGGTGCTCATGATCTACAATGTCAGCCTACCGGAGTAGATGCTCGAAAATCGATTTCTAAACTAGGCCACAGGCCTTCTTAACGGTTTTCAATGGGGTCTCCGCTCTGGGCTGGCCGAAGCGCGGCGAGACCAGATCCAACTGTGAATGTATCCTTGCTGCGGTAAACTCGTAACTTGATCCCTCAAATCACTGTTCTCGACGTAGGTGGCCAGTATTGTCACCTCATCGCGCGCAAGGTCCGCGACCTGGGCGTGTATGCCGAAGTCGCCGCCAGCGACACGCCTGCTGCTGAGCTGAAAGGCCGCAAGGGCATCATCATTTCCGGTGGCCCGGCCAGCGTGTACGATCCGTCGAGCCCCACCATCGATGCGGCGGTGCTGGCGAGCGGGATCCCGGTGCTCGGGATCTGTTACGGCCAGCAGTTGATGGCGCACTTGCTGGGCGGCAAGGTCGAAAAGGGCGAGCGCGGCGAGTATGGCTTCGCGCAGATGGAACCCGTCAAGACCGATTCCCTGCTCCGTGGGGTTTCGGGCAAGCAACAAGTGTGGATGTCGCATCGCGATCAGGTGGCGACGCCGCCTGAGGGCTTCGACGTGATCGCCAGCACGGCTACGTGCAAGGCTGCAGCGATTGCCGATCCGAAGCGTGGGCTCTACGCGGTGCAGTTTCATCCCGAAGTGGTCCACACGGCGTGTGGTCCGCAGATTCTGGAAAACTTCGTGATGCAGATCGCGGGTTGCGTGAAGGATTGGGACCCGGCGGGCCAGTTGGCTGCGGTGGAAGATCAAATCCGTCATGCGGCTGCGGGACGCAATGTGTTTTTCTTCGTGAGCGGTGGTGTCGATTCCACTGTTGCCTACACCTTGTGCCTGAAGGCGCTCGGCGCGGATCGTGTACACGGCACCTACGTCGATACGGGCCTGATGCGCGAAGGCGAAACCGAATTCGTGCGCGAGAATTTTTCTGGCCTTGGCGCGAAGTCGTTTGAAGTGGAAGATGCGCGCGAGCAGTTCCTGAACGCGCTCGAAGGCCTCACCGCTCCCGAAGCCAAGCGTCACGCCATCGGTGAGGAGTTTGTGCGCGTGCAGCAGCGCATCCTCGAATCCGAACACTACCTGGACGGCCAGTGGGTGCTGGGTCAGGGCACTATTTACCCCGACACGATCGAATCGGGCGGGACGGCCAAGGCCGACCTGATCAAGACGCATCACAACCGCGTCGCTGGTATTCAGAAGCTGATCGACGAAGGCAAGATTGTCGAGCCACTCGCGTCCTTCTACAAAGACGAAGTGCGCGCGGTGGGCCGCCAGATCGGTCTGCCCGACGCGCTGCTCGACCGGCATCCGTTCCCTGGCCCGGGTCTGGCGATTCGCTGTTTATGCTCGGAAGAATCGGGCGTGGCGGAAGTGATGCCGGAAGGTTGGAAGCTGCCCGTACGCTCGGTCGGCGTGCAGGGAGATTCGCGCACGTATCGCGCCGCGCTCGCGATTCCCGAGTTCCCTGCCTCCGACGAAGAGGCCGCGTCGCTGATCAACCGCATGGAGAACATCAACCGCATCGTGGTGAAGGTGTGGACCGCGGATGAGATGACGAAGATGCAGGCCGTGCCCAGCTTCCTCACCGGCGAACGCCTGGATCGGCTGCGGCATGCCGACGCCATCGTGCGCAAGATCACGCTGGAATCGGGCTTCGATAACGACGTGTGGCAGTTCCCGGTGGTGCTGATTCCGTTCGGTACACCGGGCCGCCCGGACTCCGTGGTGCTGCGCCCTATCTACTCGGTCGACGGCATGACGGCCAGCGCCGTGCGCATGCCCGACGCGCTACTCGCGCAAATCGTCATTGAACTCCGCGCCGTCACGGGCGTCGGAGGTGTGTTCTACGACATCACCAACAAACCGCCCGCGACTATTGAGTGGGAGTGAGTTTTCGGCGCTATCTCATTGATACGATTGACTCAGCAAGTTACACATTTGTTTCACGCTAACAGCTAAGTCATTGACTTCGCTGAGTCGTTCGCTTTACAGTTGCACACGAACTTACACATTTCAGCAACTACTGAAAATCGTAGGTGTGGGCGACTGACTGATGAGCTTACGCAACTACAAGCTACAAGCCGGCGAAGTCAGCATCTTTGACGAGGCAATCGTCTACAAGCGCGGTGCTTACTGGCAGTTTAGAATGTGGCTGCTGAAGGAACACAAGTACGCGCGCAAAAGCCTGAAGACGCGCAGTAGAGAAACTGCCATTGAACGCGGCAAGCAGATGTACTTGGAGCTGTACGCCAATCAGCAACAGGGCAAAACCTACTTCAGCATCACAACACGCAAAGGCGTTGAGCTGTATGTGGAACATCGTCGCAAACATGTGGAAACCGGCATCATCGTTGCGGGACGATTGGGCACGATTCAAACGCACTTGCAGCACTGGCTGACTTTCATTGGCAGAGATACAAAGCTGAAGGAACTGGACAGAACAGACTGCGATGAATACTACAGTCACCGGCTAAAGACTACATCAGGCAAAATCAACAAAGTCACCGTTGCAAACGAACAAAGCACCATCAACGCTTGCATGAAGTGGTTGTTTAGGCGGGGCGAGACTCACTTTGATGCTTTTGAATTTCCCGCCCTGCCCAAAGTTGACTACAAAAGCGATGCAGTCAGGCGCGCAACGCTCTCAACAGATGAGTGGATGCGTTTGTGTGTACGCATGCGCGGCTACTGTGCAAAGGCGACATGTCCCGACGCCACAGAACGACTAACGCGGCAGCTAGTCAGACACTTTGTACTGATTGCGGCGAACAGTGGATTGCGAACTGGTGAACAGCGACAACTGCGCTGGAGCGATGTGGCAATTGAACCACACACAGTCAACGGCACAACCGTCCAGCTAGCTCACATACAAGTGCGCGCGGAAACCAGCAAAGTGCGGCTCAGTCGTCGATTCATGTGCAGAGGCGGCGAATACTTTGTGCGCTTGCGACGCTTGTTTCCACCCACTAGCACCGACTCGCTGGTATTCAGCACCGACGGCACCGCCCTTTTGAGCAAAACCACCTTGCTCTATCACTTCAATCGCATGCTAGCTGCGGCTGAGATTGACAACTTCCGAACCCGCGGCATCGTACCCTACAGTCTGCGTCACTTCATGATTACGCAGCGTGCGATGAGCGGCGTCAGCTTTTCGCGCATCGCTGACATGTGCGGCACCAGCACTACTCAGATTGAACGCACTTACTATCACCTAAACGACGACATCCGTCGCAGTTCAGCACTCGCTGACTTTCGCATTGAAGCCGACGGAACTATCCGCACTACCACTCTGCTGGAACGCTCGGAAAAGAATCGCAATGCTGAAACAGCTTAGGCAGTTGTCAGCAGCTGGTTTTGTTGCTGAACAGCTTTGGCATAAGCTGCCTGTGCTTTGCGCGCGCGTTCAGCCGCACGCTGGCGCTGCGACTGCTGCTTGAGAGCTTTAGCTTTGTCAGTCAACGCCTGTGCTTGTTGTACAAGTGGATCCGGTTTTATAACTTCACTGATTGTCATCGCCTTTATTTAGCTGCCACACCACCAACACCAGCAGCAAGCACACCAACCACATCATGCCGTTGCGTTTCATATCTACTTCTTCTTGAAACCTTTTTTCAGCGCATCTGCAGCAGCCGTAATCTGTGCGTCCAACTCTCCAGCTAGTACAGCAGCCTTCAGCGTCTCCAACACGCCAGTCACGCCAGTCAATCCCACACACTCAACAGCATTCTTACCCTTAGCCAGTTCCAGCTGTTTACTGCCATAAAACACCAGCACAGCCCAGCGTTTGTCATCCACAGCATGGAACCAGTGTTTGACTCTGCGTTGCTTGTCTCCCTGCACGCGCAGGTAAACGGTGCCTTCAGCAAGTGCACCAGCAGCAGCAATCTGTTCGCCAATGCGGTTTGCCAGCTTGTTACGGCGCTGTGTCTTTGCATCAACAGCTGCACCTGTTTCAAAACTAGTCAGCTTCAGTGTGTTCAATGTGTTCATGTCGCAAGTCTGTTGTCTGAATCCCTAGCAGTCAACCGAAATTGCACTCACACACTGTTCTTGCTGTGAATCACCGCACATGCACCCCGCAGAACCACGAAAAAGCACATTTTCTCGCTGTTCGTATAAATAACTGCAGGAGTAAGAACTGCAATGAATCAACGAGACACCGTTTCAAAACACAGCATCAGAGAGTGGCTAGCTGAACACAGTGACAGCTTTCAATACGCACTCACACTCACCCTGCGCGCACCATATGCAACACCCACAGGCGCAGCCACAGTTGCGCGCCGCTTTCATCACAAGTTCAATCGCGCTATTTGGGGTGGACGCAGAAGCCACACACATCGCATTGCCTGGGCTGCCGTGGTGCAAGGAGACGATTTGGAACGCTATCACTTGCATGCAGCAGTGGGCAACATACCCAAACCGCTGGCGCAGTTTCAGCTAGAGAACGGAGTGCAATACAACATGACGACTGACTTGCTCAACCGCTTTAAACGAACAGCACTACACACAGAAGGTGTTTGGAATCGCCTAGACTTCTGGCCCATTGAATCACACCCACAAGCGTGGACTGATTACATTACTCGCAAGCTCACAGATGGAAACGATTGCGCGCTGCTGGTTGATGACATGGATTTAGGTTCGCGCTAAGCAGAGACACACATACACAGGCAGCAACACAAAGAAAACAAGTACAGTGCCACAGTTGCCGACTTGAATTGAGGATGACAGCAATGCTCTTGTCGTCCGAAGTGTACCCAAACACATTAGCCACAACACTTCGCACAAACGCAACGCAGCAGCTACAAGAACACGAAGACATACGCAAAGGAAAGGAACAGACAATGACAGACAAACGCAAAGAGGAGATATGGCAGCAGCTGAGAGAACGAGTAAAACAACTGAACCAACGCAAGCGCCAGCCCCACCCTCAGCAAGTAGCGGCAATGAAACAACAGCTAGCTCAAACACCAGAGCCAGCGCTAGAAACTCAAACACACGCTCAAACACGCCCTACAGCGCGTTCCTAGCGTTAAAACGCTGCCAACTAGCGACTGCGCGCGCGAAACAGCGACAGGGCGCGCAAACAGCTCAATCCAAAACCACAGCTAATGCGCATTAGTCGTTGTTTTGCAGGCACACGCACGCACTTCAAAACTCATTGTTTTCAGGAGCATAAGTACACACAGCGCTTAGAGTGACTTTCACAACAAGTGAAATTACGCTAAGCGAGTACGCAACTAACGATTTTGGAGGGGACAAAACACACATGAAACAAGCACGAGTGCTAACACCAGAAGAACTCAATGCCGCCATATCGCATGCAGTCAACCACACAGGCAAGTGGGCACGACGCAATCGCATGCTGCTCCTTCTCAGCCATACAACTGGCATGCGAGTGGGT
>CANIIC010000023.1 GCA_947467395.1 Bryobacterales bacterium | reverse complement strand
GTGGTCATGACCGCCACTATGGGTGGCGCGTCCTCCGCCGCGGATAGCTCGCAGGTTCTTCGTACGTCGCTGACCGGCGTAACCAAGAAGGAATTTGGCTCCTTCGAAACGGAGTTCAAAGTTCAGTTCGACCGCTTGGGTGACCGTCGTAAGGTGGAAGCTGAAGTTGCCAATATGAACCTGCCGGAGTCCACGCACCTCACCGTCTGTATGGCAGGGAACGCCTTGGGTGATCTCGTACTCGACACGATCCACTACGGTCAGTTTGAACTCGACACGCGCAACGGAGCTGTGGTTCCGGAAGCTAAGGTCGGCGACTTGGTGGAACTACATCGTCAGGGCTGTTCCTCAGAACTCCTTCTGAGCGTCAGTCTGACTCTCGTCCCCTAGACTTCCGACATCTTGGGGATCGGCGCGATAGGGCGGGAGCTCCTCGACTCCCGCCCTATCGCTTTATCATTCATTCCTGACCTGTCTCCGGCGAAACCGTTAATGGATCTTTTGCCGCACTGGCCAAAGCCCGTACGGGCGTCCTAGCGTTAACTTCCATTTGTTAGGACTCAGGTGGTGCTGAGCATCCACTCCGACCGGGGGCTCGCGCCTAACACTCGCTTTATCAACACCCCACTGCTAGGGTAGATATCCTCTAACACCATTCTTGCCAATCGGCCGACCGCACCCACGCTGTGTCAGTGAACGCGTCCTGGTACATCCGTCTCATGTCACAAGACCTCCTCGTTCGGCAAAATCTGAATGTGAAGAAGTTGTCAAGATAATGCGGCCTGCCTTGAACTGTTGAGATGCACCGTTAGCACCTCCACTGCAGGGTTCGCTACCTATGTAGCAGGACCCGCCACGGCCCGATAGCAATAGGAGCGGGACTTTTTGATTGACTGTGGCGTTATGCCACATTGTCAGCTCCTGAGAACAACCGCATGCTCAGGGAGAAACTGCATGAAATCCTTAGTGAATCGTTTTCCGTTCTTGTTTTGGGTGGCGGGTCTCTGCTGCGCGCAGGATAGCGTGTACCTGGGTAATATCAGCGGACGGGTGACGGACCGCACAGGGGCCTTTATACAAGGTGCGCAGGTAACCCTGCGCCAGACAGAAACAAACCTGGCTTCCTCCGGCACTACCGATCTCGAGGGGCGCTTTCGCTTCCCTTATCTGCGCTTGGGGTCCTATCAAGTTCTCATCTCTCAAGCCGGCTTCGCGACTGCAGAACGATCCGTGAACCTCTCCGTGGGCTCCGCATTTGAGCTGCCGGTTGAACTCTCCGTAACCGCAGCCTCTGAACGCATCACGGTGGACGATCGCATGGTGTTGGAACTCGCCAGGACGCAGATCGCCAGTACGATTGAACGCGAGGAAATTCGGAATCTGCCGCTGAACGGCCGCAGTTTCCTGGATGCCGCGTTGCTGATTCCAGGCGTCTCGCCCACCAATACCGGTAGCAATCAGGTCTTTGCCGAAACCTCCGCCGTGCCGGGCCAAGGCATCTCTGTGAGCAGTCAGCGAAATTTTTCGAATAATTTCATCGTAGACGGCCTCTCAGCCAACGATGACGCGGCGGGGTTGTCTGGCGGGTTCTACGGCGTCGATGTCGTGCATGAGTTTCGGGTTGTCACCAGTGGCGGCCAGGCGGAGTTCGGAAGAGCGCTTGGCGGGTATATTAACGTCGTCACGAAGAGCGGCACCAATTCGACCCATGGCGATGCTTACGGCTACTTCCGCAACAGCAACTGGAATGCTGCGAACGCGCTCTCGCACGCCGTGCTGCCACAGACCCAAGCTCAATACGGAGCAAGCCTGGGCGGACCCGTGCAAGAGAACCGGACCTTCTACTTCAATAACTTTGAAGAGCGAGTTCTAAACCAATCCGGACTGATTACGATCACTCCGGCAAATGTCGCCGCAATCAACGCGCGTTTGGATTCGATCGGCTACCAGGGGCCGCAGATCAGCACCGGGCTTTATCCCAATCCGGTGCGCTATTGGAACTACCTTGGCAAGTTGGACCACCAGATCAATAGTCGCGACCAATTCACGTTGCGCTACAACACTTACAACGTCAAAGCACGCAACCAACGCGGGGCCGGCGCACTGAATGCGGCATCGGCGTCTTCCCATCTGGATAACAACGACCACACTGTCGCCGCGAGTAATGTCTGGACGATCTCGTCCCGTCTGCTCAATGAAACCCGCGGACAGGTCACGCACAGTAACCTGCTGGCGGCGCCGAGCGATGAAGCAGGCCCGCAGGTGACGATTTCCGGCGTGGCGAGCTTCGGCCGGCTCTCAAGCTCTCCTATCGGTCGCGTCAACCAGATGTATGAAGTTGTCGACAACCTCTCCTATCTGGCGGGTGCGCACGCCTGGCGATTTGGAACGAACGTTCTCTTCAACGACAGCCAGATCTTGTTCCCCCGCAGCCTGCGGGGCAGCTATACGTTTTCCTCGTTGACAAACTTCCTTAGCGGAACTTATAACAACCAGGGATTCACTCAGACGTTCGGGAATCCAGCGGTGCGGCAGAAGAACCCGAACCTGGGGTTCTATGCGCAGGACGAGTGGAAACTGCATCCACGTTTTACGCTGAATTTGGGGCTGCGCTACGACCTGCAGTGGATTCAGACCATCCAGACGGATACGAACAATTTCTCTCCTCGTGGAGGCTTTGCCTGGACGCCCTTCGCCTCGCGCAAGATGGTGGTCCGCGGCAGCTATGGAATATTCTATGATCGCGTTCCGCTGCGAGCCGTGGCCAATGCTCTGCTTTCCGCCGGCAATACGACAGACATAGCGAAGATCAACCAGGTGAACGTCCAGCTCTCCCCGACGCAGGCGGGCGCCCCGGTGTTCCCCAATATCCTGGCGACTGGCTCATTGCAGCCGGGCGTTCTCTTCAACTTCACCACGATGCAGAGAGACATGCAGAATGCCTACTCGCAGCAGGCAAGCCTTGAAATTGAGCAGCAGGTGGGTCACAACGGAACCCTCAGCCTCGGCTTCCAGCATTTGCGCGGCCTGCACTTGATTGTGACCCAGAATCAGAACGTGCCCACCTGCGCCGCAGCCGGAACCAATAATGGGTGCCGTCCGAATCCCGCCTACGCCAATAACAGCCGCTATTCGTCGCTCGCAGATTCCAACTACAATGGCCTGCATGTGGCGTTTACGCAACGAACCTCGCGGATGGGCAGCGTCCGCGTTTCTTACACCTACTCCAAGTCGTTGAACAACGTCGGCGAATTTTTCTTCAGCCAGCCGATCAATCCATCCAACCTCTGGCTGGACTACGGCCGCTCAGATGACGATCAGCGCCATCGTATTGTTGTCGATGGAAACATTCATACATCGCTCTCTCGGCCGAAGAACACGTGGCAGTGGGTCACGCACGGTTTCACGCTCAGCACGATGTTGCAGTACTATTCCGCGTTGCCGTTGAATATCACGACCGGCACCAATACGATCCAGGGCACTGCCGCTCGGCCGACCATCAACGGCGCGTTCATCAACCGCAACGCGGGGGTGGGCTTCGACGCTCTGAACATGAATCTTCGCCTCAGCCGCATGGTTCCGATGGGTGAGCGCTGGCGTTTTGAGGTTCTGGCGGAAGCGTTTAACGCACTGAATCACACCAACGGCCTGACCCGGAACGGCGTGTTTGGAACAGGTCTCTATCCCTCGCTCCCATCCTCAAGCTTCGGACAGATGACGGCCGTGCAAGACGCTCGCAACTTACAGTTGGCGCTCCGCGTCAGCTTCTAGCGCCATAAAAGCGCGACCCTGGCGGACCTCCGGGTTGCAGCCCACAACGGTTGCGGAAGGTGCCATCCCGTTTTGTGGCGGCTAGCGGCCCATACATCGAACCGGGTGGCATCCAAAGTCTACTCGTAAGCCTGATTCGCGCTCCCCAGGCACATCGAGAAGTTCGCGGCGGCCACGCTGCACTTGTCCGCAAGCCTGTATCCCGCTTTGGCCGAATCGTACTAGCTCACTTCATTCGCCATAACTAAAGTGAACTGTCCATCGGCTCCGCCAGCACTCGGGCCGCTCCGGCGAATCCATTGGTTTCTTCACTTTTGCTCGTGTTTCTGCACATTGCGCAAAGTGTACGTACTGGCTTGCGGCTGGGCCCCACACGTCCTTTCCGATTTCCGAAGTCCCAGCGGCCCTACGAAGATGGCGATTTCCAGGAACGGTTTACAGCAATCCTCAGCGCAGGCGCCGTGCATCTACTACGGTGCGGGTCTCACGGCCAATTCGCCTGTAACCGTCAATTGCGGATTACTGGATTGACGCTGTTTCGTCCGCACTTTGGTACGAGAGTTTCAACGCAATGGGCGTCCATTGGCCCCCTTGCAGGATCCTCAAATCAACGACTTCCATAATCGGCTCCAGCCTGCCCGTGCATCGGATCGCGCCTTTAACGGAGGACTACCACAGTACGGTTCGACCTTCGGAGTTTGGGACTTGCGTTGGATGTTCCATACACGCTGGATTGCGACACTCCTTAAGAATTCGTCGAGCTCTCGTCGGCGCTATCCAACTGGAATGAAGGAATCCACAATAGTGAAACTCTTAAAGAATCTGGTATCACCACCACCGGAGCGAACCCCCTCCTCGCGCCGCGCGACGGGCTCGAAGCTGGCGCAGTGGTTCATGGTGGCCGGAGCGGTCATCGTCTCCCTGCTCGGCACGAACGCCCACGCTCAGACTTTGGCGAATAACCGCTATGGAGCCGGTCTGTTTCAGGCCGGTCCATTAACCCGCACGGACGGTTTTCCCCTCTTCTACACATCGAAAGGCACCGCAGCCAACGCCGCGACCCAGACCAATCCTCAGTCCAGCTATACACTGGAACCGTGTATCGTGGATCCAACGGTGGATCGCACGGACCCTTGCGGTCTGCTGATCGCGGGTTTGGCTGGTGTCTATAACCCGGCATTGCCGATCAGCTTCCCTGACAACTATCCCCCGGAAACCTTCTACTACCGCAACACTGCCAAGATTCCATCGGTGGAACCGGGCAACGTCAAGAACCTGGTTTGGGAGGTCGCGATCGAAGGATCCTTCTTCCCCGGCCCCAATCCGGCCCGGGGTCAGAACGTCACCTTTGCTCGCTTCCGCATCAATGCGTTCAGCAGCCTCGCTCCAAACACCGAGTACGTCCTGCGGCACCCCTATGGAGACATCCGCTTTGTGACGGATGCCACCGGCGACTTCCGAACGACGAGTGACGAAGGCTGCCTTGGTCCTCCGTGCGGTGCGTTCGATCAGATCCTGACCACCCAGAACGTTGGTGGCATGATGCGCGCGGCGGTCCTCCCGGCTCGGCTTCCTGCTGGTCAGTTCCTGAGCACGCCCGGGACGGAAGTTCCTGCGGTGGGCAGCCCGATCGGCCGGAACCAGATCGAGATCTACAAGGTGGTCAACAGTGTCGAAACCCTGGTGACGACACACAACACCTTCGACATCACGGGCAAAGTCTTCGACGGTCCCGTGCCGCCGTATGTTTTCATCGATCGTTCCACGTATTCCCTCCAGACCAGTTCCAGCACGCCGATCATCGAGGTCTTTGCCCGTTCGTTGCCGGGTGCCACGGTGACTGCGGTCGCTGGTACTGCTTCTGCTCAGATGACGGGTGACGCATCCGGTCATTTCTTCGCGTCCTTCCCGGCTGGTTCCGCGACTTTGGTTCCGACATCCGTTCGTGTCACCGCTGTGGCCAACACTGCGACCACGGTTGCGACGTCTCCGATTACGGATCACGTGGTCGTTGATTCGGCCTACTACAATACGGTGACCAAGGGGTTCTCCATCAATGCCCACTCCAGCGATACCCCGGACACCCCGGTCATCACGGTGTTCAACACGGCTGCTCCTCCTGTAGCCATCGGCACGCTGACGTCAAATTCCTTGGACATCCAGGTGCTGGCACCGCCGGCGGTGGTACGCCTGGTTTCCAGCAAAGGTGGCGTCTCTACTCGCGCATTGGAACTGGTGAACGGGTTGCTGCCCAGCACCACCTCGTTCAGTGACGCGACGGGAGCGGCTCCGAATCTCGCTGTAACGGTCGACAGCGGGGCACCGTTCTCGTTGACTGCCACAGTGCGCAACTCCGGCGGCAACCTCATCGCCACCAGCCAAACGGTTGTCTTCCTGGAAGGGACCAAGCCTCTGACGGGCCCGATCGCTCAGGACCCCGCGACTCTGACCTTCACGGGAACCATTTCCGGTCTGACCACCACCCCGACGGCGCAGCACACCATTACGGCCGCGTTCGCCGGCGACTTGGTCTACGGCCCCTCTACCTCTACGGCATCCACGGTCGTAACCGTTCGGTATCCGACGTCTGTCACCGTCACCCCCGCCACCATCAGCGGTGCAGTTGGCACCGCCACCACCGTGACGGCGACCGTTACGACGTCCGGCCTGCCGGCGCTGACGGTGGGTAGCTTCATGCGGTTCTACATCACCAATTCTGCTGGCAACGTAACCACTAGCGATGTTGCGGTGACGTCCGCAAATGCTGGCACCCGCGCCATCACACTGAGCTGGGTTCCGGCGACGGCGGGTACGTACTCGATTGCTGCCGCGTATCTTGGCGACGCTCAGTTCTCCGCCTCGCTGAAGTCCGCCGCGGTGACGGCCACCGTCGGCGCGGTCGCGAGCATGAACTTCTCGACGCTGCAGACCAGCTACACACTGGGCCAGCAGTTCCCGGTCTCGGTCACTCTGCCCACCGATGCAGTGGGTAGCGTGCAGTTCCAGATCGGTGCAACCCTCTGGAGCGCTACGAACAATGGCAGCGGTGTGTGGAGCACCAACGTGAATGCACCGTCTACTGGCGGCGCGTTTACGATCACGGCCACCTACCAGCCGACGGCTCCCAGCCCGTACGGTTCGGTGACCAAGACTGCTTCCAGCTCGGTGAAGTTCTCGTTGACCGCGCGCGCGGTTGTCGTGGACGGTGGGACAACCATCACGAGCACGACCACCACAAAGGCGTTCTCCCAGAAGAGGAATGGCGACTTCTATGCCTTCGTCTCTGCGGTAGGCACGTCTACGTTGCCGGCTGGTTCGGTCACCTTTGCCAGCAGTGGCACCAACGCAGCCTGTAACTTCGCTATCGGCACTGCCACCTTGGGCACCGTGCTGCGGGCGGTGACCGGCGGCGTGACGGCCAGCATCGCCAGCATCAACGCAAGGCCGACAGTGGCCCCGCCGACTGGTGGTGCGACTTGCACCGTGACGATGACGATCACCCCGACGGGTACGAATGCGGGGAATTACAATACGTCCACCGTCACCAACACCTACACGTTACTTCCGTAAACACGGAGTGTCGGCGTAGTCCCTCAATCCCAGCCCGGATGAGAGTCCGGGCTGGGATTTTAGCTGTTGAAATGCAAGAAACAGGGATCATGAAACACATACTTGCGGTACTAACCCTGGCATTCGCCTCGGGATTGTGCCCCCAGGCCAAGGCGTCAACAGTATTTGAAGTGGCCCTAGGCCCGATCGGTGCAGGTTCCGCTTCGGGCACAATCACCACGGATGGCACCATTGGGAATCTTGCAGCGAGCAACATTCTCGATTGGAGTATTCTCGTAGCGCCATCTTTTACCAGCTCCACCACTCTAACCCCGAGTAACTCGAGCGTGAGCATCGTCGATAGCGGGTTTTCCGCCACGGCTACCGGGCTGTTTTTCAACTTTGGGCGAAACAACGCTTTGGTCGCGTTCACGTCGCCTTCGGCTCCCTACTACTTTCTCTGCCTTACAGGGAAATTCACTTGCGGGGGGCCCGACGACACGGCCGGAATCGCCATCGGTACCGCCGGCGTTGGCAATGTGAACTTCTCTCAGGGATCGGGAGTGACACAAATCGGGACCTTTGAACCCGTGCCGGAGCCATCTTCGGTCGGACTGCTGGGCCTGGGGTTGATCGGCCTGGGCGCTGCGGCAAAGCGTCGCCTCCGTCCTTAAGAGCACCGTTCTCCCCGAATCCTCCTTCGGGGTGGACACAACCAAGAGCCCGGACTTCGGTCCGGGCTCTTTTCTTTTTCAGGCGTGACGAACGGGAGACACCAGATCTTGCCGATAACGGTTACATGCGGTCCGTTGCATTTTCTCCCCGGTAGGACCTCTGTCGAGTCATGGGAGGGAAGCAGCAAGCGACTGTACCGGTACGGGCGCGCTCGGCACATCAAGCAAAGGTCTGCGAATCAGATGGTTATGCCGAATATCCACACGATAGGACCGGGCGCGAGGGTTCTGAGATTCCGCAGATAACGCACATAACGTCCCAAGGAGTCTGGTACGGACGACACACTGCGCCATTCAGCCGTGGTTGTGAGACTTGAGTTGTAAAAAAGATGTCAAGAAGTTGTTGAGAGAAGGTGAACCCCGGCTCCCCTCTCGGCGGCAACTGGCTCGCGCTACCTCTGATGAACATTCTTCCATTCGGCTCATTCCCCCGGTTCTCCGCGACGTTGATTCGCAGAGTCTGCTCTGTAGTATTGCTTGCGGGCATACTCCCCGTGATGCCACACGCAAGTGCTCAGGGCTTGGGCCTGGCCGTGGGGGGACCACTGGATCCGGTCCAGGGGTTCCCCACCTATTACACCGACAATAGCCGGACCAAACCCAGCCGAGCGTTGGAATTGTGTCTGACAAATCCCACGGCCGTACCGGCCAATCCTGGCGGAGACTTGTGTGCGCTCACCAGGCTGATTCCCGCAGGAGACACGTCTCCGATCGTCTTCCCGACGAATTTCCCGGCAGAAATCTTCTACTCCAGCGCGACAGCGATTCTCAAGCTACCCAGTGGCGCGAAAGGCACCCTGATCCTGGCGCTTGAAGGAACCTTCTTTCCACTCACGGTGGCCCCGGGAAACCAGGTAGTCTTCGCCCGGAAGCGGATCGTCTTCACCAAGGGCGCGCTGCAGTCGGGAGCCACCTATACCGTCACGCACCCTTTTGGCACAGAAACAATCGTAGCCGCGGCGGACGGATCGTATAAGGGCACAATCGATCAGGGCTGCGTGGGGCCGCCCTGCGGAGACTTCAGTCAAGTGATCCCGACGACGAACGTGGGGCCATTTCTGGAGTGGGACCCTAAAGGGCCCGGCGGTCCGCCGCCAGCGGGATACCTGGGGGATCCGAATGTATTGTCCACGGTGATCGGCAGTCCCTACAACACCAATTTCTTCAAAATCTCCGGACCTGGTGTAAGTGCACAGCAGAATCTCTTTGCCATCGTAGGCAAGCTGTACACCGGCGTGGTGGCACCGCCTCTGACGGTGGACCGCACCAGCTACACCAACAACGCGAATGGGAGGTCGGTGCAGGTGTTCGCCCGGTCCCAAAGCGATGCTACGGTCACAGCAAGTGTCGGTGGTACAACTCAAACGCTGGCAACCGATGGTCTCGGGTATTTTTATAAGTCGTTTCCGTCGTCTGTTTCAGCCGGGACCCCGGTTGTGGTGACCGCGACGCTTCCCGCCGGCGGGGCCACCACTGGGGTGTCGCCGCTCAAAGATGACGTGATCATTGACAGCCTCACCTACGATACGGGAGGCATACTAACCGTGCAGGCGCACTCCAGCGATGAACTGGCGAATCCCACCTTGTCCGTCAGCACAAACGACGCCCCTCGCGTGTTGATCAGCAATCTTTCCAATAACGCCCTCACCAAGACCCTCACGGTGGTTCCGGCCAGCCTGAGTGTCTCCTCCAGTCTGGGTGGCGCGACCGAACAATCCACGAAACTGATCGCCGCCTTGGTGCCAACGACGCTCACGCTGACATCGTCGAAGAATCCTTCCGGAACGAATGAGGTGATTCAACTCACGGCCACAATTGCAACGGGCGGCAGCACCGTGAATCCTACCGGCTCGGTGACATTCTTTGATGGGGCCGCAAACCTGGGAACCGTCTCGGGAACAGCACTCGTGGGGAACACCGCAAGTCTATCGGTCTCCTTCACCGCGGTGGGAACGCACACCGTCACGGCACAGTTCAGCGGCGATGGGACCTACGCGGCCTCAGCGACCACCCAGCCGTTGTCTCAGACCGTCAAGGTCGCTAGCTCGATTACGCTGACATCCTCCACGGCAACGGCGACAGCTGGAACACCGCTAAGCTTGACGGCAACCGTAAATGGAAGCTCGGGCAGCGCGGTGCCGACGGGCACGGTGTCGTTCGTGGCAAATGGAGTCCAAATAGGCACGGCTTCAGTCAATGCCAACAGACAGGCGGTCCTGAGTTGGACCCCTGCCACCAGCGGGCAATTTACAGTCACGGCAATCTATGGAGGAGACCTTACCTTCAGCGGATCCACCTCAAGCGGCGTTACGATCAGCGTTTCCGCCGCGGCTAGTCCGGCCACGCTGACTTTGTCGTCCCGCGCGAATCCTTCCGTCGCGGGTCAGGGCGTTTCTCTTACGGTCGTGGCATCGAATGGAGCGACGGGAACAATCAAAGTCCTTGACGGATCGGTCACTCTGGCGACTCTCACTCTTCCGGGACTAGCGGCGAACAATCAAGTCTCACTCACAAACCTCACCACTTTGACGGCGGGAAGCCATAACATCACGGCAAGTTATTCCGGAGACGCAAAATTCTTAGCAACGACTTCCGCAATTCTTGTACAGGTGGTCAAAACGGCCACCACAACCACACTCAATGCTCCCAGCGCGCCGACGGTAACCGTCGGCGGCAGAACATCGACTACTGACCTGACGGTCACAGTCGCCCCGACGACAGTTGCAGGCGGCACGGTGACGTTCAGTGGGACAATTGGCGGGTCAACCGTAACACTAGGTACGCTCACGCTCGGTACTTCGAACACAGGAGTTGCCCCCGCGAGCCCGCGTCAAGTTGTGTTCCGCTGGACACCCACAACAGCCACAATCAAGGGAACATGGTCCATCGTTGCAATCTACAGTGGCACCGCAACGTTTGCATCGAGCACATCGGCAGCGCAAAAGGTCTCCGTTAAATAGCAGAGCTTCCGTCCGCACGCTCACTTTGCCACTGCAAAGTGAGCGTCCCCCTCTCCGTTGATCACACAGTCTGGAACCGCTGACGCCTCAGCGCGATAGCCGTAGGCTTTCTAGCCATCATCTCGGTCCTTTGCGAATCCCCGCCCTCTTTCGTCCCAAGTCCTACGTCCGTTTGGACGGATTTCGGGAAACGTGTCCAGTCAACGGTTAAATGGCTGTCTCTTTATTGAATCACCTTAGAACCTCTGGCGAGTCACGCGGGGGCGAGACTACACCCAGCTGTACCGGTACGGATATTCGTAACGGAAGCATCTATATCCAGTTCTATCAATCACTTAGAAGGGACTAGGGCCAATGAAACCTCGAGCATTTTCCCCGCCTCCCTCACTTAACGTACTGAATGCCACGAAGAGTCTGGTACCGAGGAGTCACTGCGACATACAACGGTGATTGGCACACTTGAGTTGTAAAAACGTTGTCAAAAAGTTGTGAGGGATTTGGTTGCATCGCCGCTTGGCACGCAACTGAGCTTTCGGAGTGTGGCGTGTAATGAGAACTTGTAAATCAGCCCGATTAGGCGCACTAAAGCTGGGAGTAGTCATCTCTATTTGGGCCTGCGCAACTGGATCAGCTCATGCGCAAGTAGTCTCTGACGTGCGTTTGGGTGTCGGGTTGAATGCTGTAGGCCCCGCCACAAACAATGGGTTTCCGGCCTACTACACGGCAAATGGAACAGGACAGACGGTGGAGCCGTGTTTGACCAACCCGTTGAATAACAGCAAGGGACCGGGCACCGATCTCTGCGGATTGAGCGGCTTTATATATCCCCAGGGAGATCAATCACCACTGGTGATCGGGACCAATTTTGTTAACGAGTTCTTTTACGCAAGTGCGCAATCCACGTTGACGCTCCCCAGCGGAGCCAAGGTCACCTACGTCAATGCGCTTCTGGGGAGCTTTTTGCCGGCGCCGTGGCAGGCGGGTAATCAAACGGTGTTCAGCCGCTTCCGTCTCATCATCACGGGCAGCCTCGCACCGTTGACCACCTACACCCTGACCCACCCGTTTGGCGCCTTCACGTTCACGACTCCGCAGTTCTCACCCGTGGCGGGAAATCCCACCGCCGCGTTCGACGGCAGTTACCGATACACGATTGACAATGGCTGCCTGGGTCCCCCTTGCGGGACGTTTAACCAGGTTCTGACGACCAATATTATCGGCGGCTTCCTGGAATGGAACCCGGCGGCTGCCAACGGCGTGGGCGCTCCTCCGGTTGGCTACCTGGGAGACCCGAACGTACTATCACCCGTGAAAGGGAGCCCCACGGGTAACAATCTCGTGCGATTCCAAGGACCTGGCATCGACGTGCAGAGCGATCTGTTCTCCGTCACAGGGAAACGGTTCGCGGGCGTCCCTCCCCCGATGCTCAACATTGACCGGACGACATACTCGAACACCGCCAGCGGCAGAACCATCGATATCTTGGCCCGATCGGCGCCGAACGCCACAGTCACAGCTACCTTGGGCGGCGTGACCCAGACATTGAACTCGGACAACGCCGGCCATTTTTCTAAGTCATTTGCGTCGACAGCCCCCGCAGGCTCCGCGATCACCCTCACGGCAGCCGTTTCCGGTGCGAGCGCAACGCTTCCCTCTATCCTGACCGACCAGATCATTGTCGACGGCGCCACCTATGATTCCACTGGTGCACTGACCGTCCAAGCCCATTCAAGCGACCAGTCTCTGAACCCCGTCCTCACGGTGCAGACGAACGACAGGATCCCCATTGCGCTGGGGACCACATCCGCAGGGGTCTTGAGCAAAGCGATGAATGCCCCACCCGGAGTGATCAAAATCACCTCAACGCAGGGAGGGGCTGCGGTTCAAACCGTGCATGTCTTAAATTCGCCGCTGATCATCCCTACCACCAAGGCATCTAGCACGACGACATTGTCCCTGGCGGCGGGCTCCACAAATCCATCAGCGGTAGGCACAGTGAGCTTCGTGGCGACTGTTCCGGCAGGAGCCACGGGTTCGGTCACTTTCACCGATACGTCCGTGACTCCATCGGCAACTCTCGGGACCGTCCCACTGGTTGCCGGGGCAAGAACGGCCACGCTCACCACTACGTTAACGGCCGGAGTGCACTCCATAGTCGCCAGCTACAGCGGAGACGCGCAATTCCTTTCCTCCGCTTCCAGCGCCTTGAGCCAAACCGTTCAGCCACCCACGACAACCCCCACAAGCACCACTATCAGCGGCGGGGGCACGGTGACAAGGGGAAAGGGTTCGGTGACGCTAACAGCGATAGTGAATCCCAGCCCAACTGGCACCAATCCGGGTACCGTAACATTCACGAGCTCAGGCGCGGGACTTCCAACGGTCGTCTTGACCTCCCCGATTGCCGGCGGCCTTGCCAGTGTCAGTTACGCACCTGCGAACAACGCGGCAAGGGGTACCTACGTATTTACGGCCACGTATACCGGGAGTGCCACATTTGGCACGAGCACTTCCGCAAACACGGTCACTGTGGTGGTTAATTAGGCGGAATATTTTTATGGATGAACAAATCAATCGATCAATGGACTGGGCTTCTAGAAACATCGACATCGACAGAAGGGTTCGAATTGTCCTGGCCGATAGTCATCCGATTGTCCGATACGGATTGCGGACACTATTGCAGCGAGAGCCCGATTTCGAGGTCGTCGCTGAAGCCGCTCGGGGGGACGAGGTATTGGACATCGTCCGCCAATTCGAGCCGGACGTATTGCTGCTGGACCCAAACATGCCGGATCAGGATGGGCTGGAAGTGCTGATGGCCCTGCAGCAGCTACAGCCGCGACCACGGGTGATCCTGCTTGCTGCAGCTGCAGATGACGGCGTCTTCGTACAAGCCATGCGATTGGGCTGTCAGGGCATCGTCCTCAAGGACACGGCAGCCCACCTAATCATTAAGAGCATCCGTGTTGTGCGACAGGGAGAAGTCTGGCTGGACTCCCAAACTACCGCAGCGGTACTCAAAAAGTTCTCCGCGAAAAATGACGTCACCGGAGAGCCAGCCAAGGGCCTCCTCTCCCCTCGGGAGTGTGAAGTCGTGAGACTTGTTTCAAAGGGGTACAAGAACAAAGCGATCAGTGCTTCACTTTCCATCACGGAGCAGACCGTGAAGAACCATTTACACAACATCTTCGCGAAGTTGGGCTGCTCCGATCGATTGGAACTTGCGCTCTGCGCAAGTCGCGGGGACGTGATCATGACTGGCGAAGACCGGACTTCCCCCTCCACTCAGCCTCGTGTGCTTCGCAAAACTTCCGAGTTTTCTATCGCCTAGGTTGCCCACCCATTTCGGATCTCGATGTTGCTCATGCCAGTAAGGTAGAGGGGATTCCAATGGACGTGTCCCCATTCCCTGTCCACCTCACTCGCCCCCAAGCGGGGAGTGGGGTGCGGAGCAAGGCGGCGCTGTTTGAGCCCCCTTGCCTCAACCCATGGCTGACGTTGCTCGAAAGGCGCACGCGGCGAAAGTCCAAGTTGCAGGAGCAGGCGGACAGTAGCCCTAGGCGCTGTGTGGCCCACGGGTATCGTCGCGGACCCGCCAGTGCTCGATGATGAGCAGAGACTCTTTGAGGGAGAAAAAGATCTCGCCGTTCAAGCACTCGTCTCGCAGCTGACGGATTTGTGGACTTCTATGCCTTCGTCTCTGCGATAGGCACGTCTACGTTGCCGACTGGTTCGGTCACGGATAGCAGCTAGACCGACAGCGACGCTACTTCAACTTGCGTTCTGTGTCCCTCTACCACCACAATTCCACTTTCGGTCACGTGATACAGCTGACGGTCCCGTTCCAGGTCGAAGCCAATGGTGGCGCCTTCGGGCACCTGGACGTTCTTATCCAGAATCGCCCGGCGCACGCGGGCCCGGCGGCCGATATCACAATTGTCAAAAACCACCGAATCTTCCACGACTGCACCGGAGTGGACGCGCACGTGACGGCCCAGAATGGAGCCGCGGGCCATACCGCCCGACAAAATTGAGCCACCGGCGACAATCGAATCGATCGCCTGCCCACGGCGGCCCTGCTCATCAAAAATAAACTTCGCGGGAGCATCCGAATACCCGGACGTACGCAGCGGCCATTTGCGATTGTAGAGGTTCAGTTCCGGAGTCACTGCGCGCAGATCCATGCTGGCGTCATAGTAAGACTCGATCGTCCCAACGTCGCGCCAGTACGGTTTCTGTTCCGGAGGATCACCAGGGATCCGATTGGTCTGGAAATCGTAGGCGTAGAGCGCGGAACGCCCCACCATCGACGGCAGAATATTGCGACCGAAATCGTGGACGCTGTTCGGATCCTCGGCGTCGGCGTTCAATTCTTCCAGCAACGCCTTGGTCGAGAAGATGTAGTTTCCCATCGACGCAAAGACCTGCGCCGGATTCCCCGGCATCGAGGGTGCGTTCGGATTTTTTTCGTGGAATCCAACAATGCGCCCATCGGCCTGTGCTTCGATGACGCCAAATTCCGAGGCATACTGACGATCCACCGGAATAGCGGCAACCGTCGCGGCCGCACCTTTTTCGATGTGGTACTCGATCATCGCCCGAATATTCATGCGGTAGATGTGATCGGCACCGAAGACAGCAACGTAATCGGGCGTGGCCTGTTCAATCAGGTTGATGTTCTGATACAACGCATCGGCCGTACCGCGGAACCACGTCTCTTCGCTCGAACGCATTTGCGCTGGAACGGGAATAATGAAGTTCTCTTTGAGTAAACCGCCAGTGGCCCAGCCTTCGCTCAAATGCTGCAGCAGGCTCTGGCTCTTGAACTGGATCAACACATACGTGGAATAAATCCCGGAGTTGATCAGGTTGCTCAGGACGAAGTCGACGATGCGATAGCGGCCGCCGAATGGGACCGCGGGCTTCGCACGCTCCTTCGTCAGCGGGGACAATCGGGTTCCCTTCCCACCTGCCAAGACGAATGCCAGTACGCGCGCCTGCATTTCTTGATTGTGGCAGGTAGCGCGCGTGCGGTGCAATCCACGACTCGTATAATGGTGGCGAATCGTGGCTCCGGACCCCATCCTCGAACGCCTTCGCGAAAGGATCTTTCGATTCGCGGCATCTAAGTTATCAAGAGAGATGGCGGAGGACGTCACGCAGGAAGTGCTGCTGGTGTTGCACAAAAAGTACGCATTGGTCGAACGGCCAGAAGAGTTGGTGCCGCTTTCGATCGAGATCGCGCGGTTCAAAATCCTCGGCGCGCGGCGAAAGATGGTTCGCCGCGGCGAGCACACGCAAGCCGACGTCGAAGACCTCCCGTTGCCGTCCGATGGCCCCGACCCTTTTGAACAAACCGAGCGGCGCGAACGGCTGGAACAATTGGAAGCCGCGCTTCGGGAACTGGGCGATCGTTGCCGTCAGTTGTTCCGGCTGAAGTTGGAAGGTCTGAAGTTCCCCGAGATCCAGAAGCGCATGCAGGCGGAATCGGTGAACACGGTCTACACCTGGGATTTTCGTTGCCGCAAGCAATTGATGGAGAAGCTCGGCGGCGGATGGGAGAAACAGAAGTGACGCGCGACGAAGCTCGGAAACTGCTGGGCGGATACGCCACCGGCTCGCTCACCGAAGCCGAGCGCAAGCTTCTGTTCGACGCGGCGCTAGAGGATCAGGACCTGTTTGACGAACTCGCGACGGAGCAGGTGTTGAAGGAAGTGATCGAGGAGCCGGGTGCCCGCGCTCGGTTGATCGCAGCACTCGAGCCAGAGAAGAAGCAGCGAGTCTGGTGGCCATGGGCCGCAGCCGTAACGGTCGCAGGGCTCGCAACCATTGGCGTGTGGCTCGCGCAGCGCCCTGCCCCGCGTCAGGAAGTCGCTCTGAATGTGGAGAAGGCCACACCGGCCGAGATCGCGGCACCAGCGACGGATGCTGTCGCGCCGTCACCCAAGCCGGCACCCGCGCCAGCAATCCCACTGCAGCGCAAAACGGAGCCTGCGATTCCACCAACCCCACCAGCTCCGGCAACCGAACCGCTGGCGGTCGCGAACGAACTCACCGTCCAGAAACAAAACCTGCCGACCGTGATCGCTCCGTTGGCCGCACCGGCAGCAGCCGATCGGGTGGCTGCCGCGCGCAGTAGCGTCCTTGCCGGAGCAATCAATGCTCCGGTGACGACACAATTCCTTGCCGATGGACGGCTTCGCATCACATCAAACGGTGCGGGAACTCTGGAAGTGCGCGTCGGGCAGCAGGTCTTGGTTCAACCAACTCCGGTGACGGCGCAAACCGTGACGAATGTCGCGATCCCGGCTGGCGTCCTGCTGGTGGAGGTGCGCTTCACGCCCGAAGCTCAGGACCTGATCGTGATTAACGTCCCGGTCCAGCCCTAGCTACTTCTTTTCTTCTTTGCCGCCGCCGAGATCGACGTTGGACGCCAGTGATTCCACGAACGCCTTCGAAATCGGCCACGTACCGATCACCTGGGATTCGACGGCTTCGAACTTGCCCGCGACCAACACGCCGCTCAGGTCCGCCGGGTTAGGATGCATGTTGTCGCGCTCCAGCATCTTCACCAGCAGCGACGTCACTTCCTGATACTGCGCGGCCATCTTCTTGGCGGCATCGGCATCGCGTGTCTTCACGTCCATATGCAGCTCAAACCCATCGCGACCGTTGGACGCCTTGCCCAACGTGAAGATCGCCGCGTTGGCCTGTGCGAGAGGCGAAAAGAAGGAGCGCGTTCCCGCCGGCATCTTATTCAGATCCGCGAACACAAACGGGGGCGTCGACACCCACAGCCCCGCGTCGCCGATCATCGGCGCATCGTGCCACGTGCCCGGACCCACCATGTCTCCAGCGGAGGCCGTGCGCGAGGTCGCTAAGGCCAGCGTTCCACTGCGCGGCATGTAATAGGACACGTTGCGGCCTGGCTGACTGCCGGGCGTGGTGCAGATGAACTGATCGCACTTGCCGCCATGCGACGGCGCAAAGGCCGCAAGCTTGTCCCAATTGAACCGGCCCTGCGCCGCATAGAACACATCGCCATCGCGGAAGGCGATCGCGAGTTCATCCAGATCCTTGCGATAGTCGAAGCCCGTATCGTCGACGAACTTCCGGTACTCGGCATCTTCAAGCGACTTCGAGCCAGCGATCGTATCCAGAATCCCCGCAGACCGCAGCGCAGCCACGTTCAGATACACGTGGATCGAACGGTCCGGCGGCAACATCTGCACCAGGCGCGACGCGTCATACGGCTTCGAATGGAACCAGTAGGCGGACGCGCCCAACAGCACGGCGGACAGAATGATAACGGGGAGCCACTTTCGCATCTACTTCGATTATGCCGTCACGGCCGCGGCCGCGCGCTCCTTTTTCCAGAGAGCGATGTACGGCTGCAGGTCCGCCATCAGCTTCGTGAACTCCGCCGGAGACAGCGATTGCGCGCCATCGCTCCACGCTTTTTCCGGATTCGGGTGCATCTCGACAATGAGGCCGTCGGCACCCACCGCGACACCGGCCTTGGACACGGGTGGCACCAGACTGCGCTTGCCGGTCGCATGGCTGGGATCGAGGATGATCGGCAAGTGAGTCATCTCCTGCAACGCCGCCACGGCTCCAATGTCGCAGGTATTGCGCGTCACCGTTTCGAAGGTTCGGATGCCGCGTTCGCACAACATCACATCCGGATTCCCGTGCGCCACGATGTACTCGGCCGACATCAGAAGTTCCTTCACCGTCGCGCTCATGCCGCGCTTCAGCAGGATCGGACGGCCACACTTGCCGAGTGTCTTCAGTAGCGCGAAGTTCTGCATGTTGCGCGCGCCGATCTGCAACACGTCCGCATATTCAGCCACCAACGGCACATCGGCGTCGCTCATTACTTCCGTGACGATCCCGAGCCCCGTCACTTCGCGAGCCTTGGCCAGCAGCTTCAGGCCTTCTTCGGCCATGCCTTGGAAGTCGTAAGGCGACGTGCGAGGTTTGAACGCTCCACCGCGCAGCAACTGCGCTCCGGCTTTCGCAACAAGCTCCGCCGACTCCAAAATCTGCTTCTCGCCTTCGACCGAGCAGGGGCCAGCCATCATGACGAACTCACTGCCGCCCACCGTGACTTTGCCGATCTTGACCTCGGTCTTGGTCGCGCGGAACTCCTTGCTGACGAACTTGTAGGGCACCGAGATGCGCACGGCCTTTTCAACCTGCGGCATCGCCTCCAGCGCTTCCAGGCAGGCTGTCACGGCCGACCCCACGCCCACGGCGCCAATCACAACACGCTCTTCGCCTTCGATGGAATGGACCTTCAGGCCGAACTCTTCGATCCGGCTCCGGACCTGTTCAACCTCTTCCCGGCTGGCGTTGCGGCGGATGGAAATAATCATTGGTTTCACTGCTCCTCTTTCCAGATGCTCGTCAGAGGCGGGACTCCTAAAAACAAAAGACCCACTCTTACGAGCGGGTCTTAAAAAAACTTAAGTCGTGCGAATGCCCACTCGTTTGCTAGCCGGTGTAAAACCGGTGCCAAAATCGAAACTCGTAGGCGAAACGGGGCATTTGAACCCTCAGTGTAGCACGGCTATTTTTGCTTGGCGGCCACGGGGGTGCGCTTGGCGCGCGGCGCTTGTTTGGTGATTTGCGACTTTTTCAGTTCCTGCTGGATGCCTTCGAATTCATCCTGTACGGTCTTCAGCAAGCTGGGATTTTCGTTGCCCGGGAGCTGCAGAATCTCGAGCGCGCGACGATACGGAGGCTCGGCCGCGACCGCGTTCTCCTGCGCTACTTCGACCAACGCCAGATGATGCAGGTTCAACGCCGCATCGGCATCGCGAATCTTCAGCGCCTCGCGATAGTGGCCTTCGGACTCGGTCCATTTCTCCACAGCCGCTTCAGTCACCGCCAGATTGTCGAAGTTGCGTGCCAGCAGCGTATTGCCGGGCCCCAAGTACGCCAGAAAGATTTCGAGGGACCGTTCAAAGAACGGCTCCGCCTCCGCATAGCGGCCTGCCGAATACATCAGCTTGCCCAGCGCATCGGTGGTATCCGCGACGTCCGGATGCATGCCGCCCAGATTCACCTGTCGAATCGCCAGCGCGCGACGAAAGGCGTCTTCGGCCGATGGGATCTGCCGGAACTCGCCGTAACACAGCCCCAAGTTCTCCAATGATTCGGCCACGCGCAAGTCTTCAGAACCATAGGCCGCAGACTGCACGCGCACCACGTCTTCCCATGCCTTGGCCGCTTCCTGCCAAACGTTCTGCACCTGATAAATGCGCGCGAGCACGGCATAGTCGCCGGCCAGATCCGGATGCTCCGCGCCCAGCAAACGCGTGCGCACCGACACCGCGATCAGCGCTTCCTGCGCCGCGCGGCCGAATTTCTTCTGCGCGACCAAAACTTGCGCGAGTTGACGACGGGTCGGGATGGCGGCAACAGGCGTCGCGTCCACATCCAACCGCAACTCCAGCGCGCGTTCGAACAACTGCTCGGCTCGCTCCAACTGACCGAGGCCGGCCTTCACGCGGGCCGCCGCTTCCACATTCGCCACGGTCGGAGCCAACGGCACAAGACGATCCAGAATCGGATCCGCCTGCGCCAGCCGACCCGTCGAACGATACAGCTGCGTGAGCGCTTCCAACTCCGGCACCGATTGCGGAGCGGCGTTGACGGCCTGCAACAACAGCGGCTCGGCCGCGGCCCACTTCTTCTCGGCAACCAACGTTTGCCACGTGGAGGTCTGGGACCAAAGCATCGGACCGGTCAACATCAGCGCCAACAATCGAATCCGCATACCGCCATCATAGACCTTCTATAATTGGCGAAATGCGACTCTGGATCACCCTCGCGGCATTGATCACTTTGGTTGGATGCAGCAGCACACCGCAGGCAGAAGCCCCCAAGGCGGAAGCACCTAAGAAGTCTGTCGTCCCCGAAACCTTCAAGGTGAAGTTCACGACGTCGAAAGGCGACATCGTGATCGAGACAAACCGAACTTGGTCGCCCCATGGCGTCGATCGTTTTCACGAACTGCTGACGATGGACTATTTCAAAGATGCCCGCTTCTTCCGTGTCGTGCCGAAGTTCATCGCCCAGTTCGGTGTCAACGCCGACCCCAAAGTTCACCGGAAGTGGCGTCAATACTTCATCCCCGACGACGCGCGAGTGTTGGACAATACGCGCGGCACGGTGAGCTTCGCGCAGAACGGCCCGAACTCCCGAGCCACAGAGATCTTCATCAACCTGAAGAACAACAAGGAACTGGACAAAACGAGTTTCGTTCCGTTCGCCAAAGTCGTCGAAGGGATGGATGTGGTCGACAAGCTGTACTCCGGCTACGGAGATGTCGGCCTGAAGATCGACGTAAAAAAGGTTGAGGACCGCAGCAACGAGTACCTGATTGAGCGCTTCCCCGAACTCGACTACATCACAAAGACGGAGATTCTGCCCTAACGCAGAAAAGGGGACAGCTTGCGCTGTCCCCTTCTGAGCTTGCTACGAAACTACTTTACTTCGAGCAGTTCGACTTCGAACACCAGCGTCGCGCCGCCCGGGATCTGCGGGGGACGGCCACCGTCACCGTACGCGATCGCCGACGGGCAGACCAACTGAGCTTTGCCGCCCACCTTCATCTTGGCCACGCCTTCGGTCCAGCACGGGATCACGTTGCCCAGCGGGAATTCGGCCGGCTGGTTGCGCTTGTAGGACGAATCGAACTCCGTGCCGTTGGTCAGCGTGCCCTTGTAGTTCACCTTCACTGTGCTGCCCGCGGTCGGCTGCGCGCCGGTGCCGGCCGTCAGTTCTTTGTAGACCAGGCCGCTGGGAAGACGAACGGCGCCCGCTTCAGTGGCAGCCTTGTCTTCAAACGCCTTGCCGGCTTCCTTCTCTTTGCCGGAGAGCTTGCTCTCGCGAATCTGCAGCAGGCTGTCGATCTTCGGGCCCCATTCTTCCAGGCTCACCGCAGGCTTGTTATTCGCGGCATCGGAGAGCGCGTGCTTCACGATCTCCAGTTCGGCGGGCGACAGTGACAGCGGGGTCAACTGGCGGCTCATCACCAAACCGATGGCGTAGATGGTCTTCTCTTCGTCGGTATTTAAACCGGCGGCTTTGGCGGTGTCTTCACTGGGGGTGCTTCCTTGTTTGGAGCAGCCCGCCATCAGCAGGGCAAGCGACACAGAAGTCGCGGCAATAAAACGGCGCATCTGTCTAGCCTAGCATCCGGCTGGAAGCTGCCGAAGTTGACGTGCTCCGGGCGGTCGACCTATAATTGAGTAAGTACTCACTTGATGTCATCCCCTGCCCCGACCTCTGTTCCTGCGCTTGAGCCGTCCTCCCGCAAACGCTTGTCTTCGGAAGATCGCAAGCAGCAGCTGATTGAGCAGGCGATTCACCTATTCTCGCAACGCGGCTTCAGCGGCACCCGCACCAAGGACATCGCCGCGGCGTGCGACGTAAGCGAAGGCATCCTGTTCCGGCACTTCGCTACCAAAGAGGATCTGTATCGCGCAATTCTCGAATCGCACGCGGACGAAGCTGGCTCGCACGAGTTCATGCAGGAACTCAAGCGCTGCGCCTCGGCCAAGGACGATCGCAATCTGGTCCGCGAGATGCTGCGTCACATCCTGAGCAGTTTCCGCGATAACCGCGAGTTCCATCGCCTGATGATGTACGCCTGGCTGGAAGGCCATGCCCTGGCCGACCTGGCGCATCAGCAACTGGGACTGCCGGTGCTCGACTTCATCAGTGGCTACATCGTGTCGCGACAAAAAGATGGGGCTTTCCGTGCAGGCGACCCCGACGCCCTGACCGTGGCTCTGTTCGCCCCGGCCCTGCAATTCGCCATGAGCAAGTACATCTTCGGCATGGCCGCCTTCCAACAGGAAGACGACGCCGTGCTGGAACAATTCACAGAGTTTTTACTAGGAGGCCTGCAGCCCGCTTCCGCCCAGAAAAAAGGCGCAGTCCTCAAAAAGTTAGGTTCGTAATGAAGCCCATCCGCATCCAAAATATTATGTTCCCCATTCTCGCCCTAGCGGCGGCTCTTGTCTTCACCGCTGCCTGTGGCAAATCGCAGCCGGAAACCGCCGTCAGTGCGAAGTCCGAAACGAAGGCCCCGTCGCAGACGGCCGCCGTCCATGCCACCAAAGTTTCTATCCAGGAAGTCTCGGCCTCCGTCCAGGCCACCGGCAGTTTCGTCGCCCAGGAAACCTCGCGCGTCGCCCCGGACAGCCCCGGCGTGATCCTCACGACGCTGGTGGATGTCGGTGATCAAGTGAAAGAAGGCCAGGTTATTGCCCGCCTGGACGAACGCGACGCAAAGCTCCGTTTGGATCAAGCCCTCGCGCAACAGCAGCAGGCCGAAGCCTCCGTGCGTCAGGCCCAGTCGCGCATCGGTTTGAGCGGCACGCAGAATTTCGACCCGAACAGCGTCCCGGAAGTGCTGGCGGCCCGCGCATCGTTTGAATCCGCCACCGCGCAAGCCAAGTTGGCCGAAGCCGACGCACAGCGCTACGCCAACCTGATCGCGAGCGGCGACGTCTCCCGCAGCGCTTACGATCGTGCCCGCACCGCCGCCGAAACCGCTCAGGCACAGGCCAACGCTTCCCGTCAGACCTATGAAGCCGCGCTGAATAATGCTCGCCAGAACTACCAGGGCGTCGGCACCCAGGAAGCCTCGCTCCAGGCGATTCGCGCGCAGGTATCGCTGGCCCGCAAGGCTCTGGCCGATGTCGACATCAAAGCGCCCTTCGCCGGCTACGTGAGTTCGCGCCCCGTGGCCGCCGGTGAATACGTCGCCACCAGCGCGACCATCGCCACCATCCTGCGCATCACGCCCGTCAAGCTCCAGTTGCAAATCCCGCAGACCTACGCGCCCAGTGTGAAGGTCGGCCTGCAAGTGGAAGCGTCGGTCACAGGCTTCCCCGACCGCATCTTCAAAGGCAAGGTCACCGCAGTGAACCCCGCCGTCGAAACCAACTCCCGCACCTTCATCGCCGAAGCTAGCTTCCCGAATACGGACCTCGCCCTGAAGCCCGGCATGTTCGCCACCGCCCGCGTCGTCCTGCCCGGCAGCACCAAGGGCGTGTTTGTTCCGCGTGACGCCGTCCTCACCGACACCACCACCAACTCTTCGCAGGTCTACATGATCGTCGAAGGCAAAGCACGTGTCGCCGTGGTCCAGATCGGCGAAACTCTGGGCGACAAGATTCGAATCCTGGCCGGCATCCCCGATGACGCCGTGCTCGCCACCGACCATCTCCAAGACTTGTACGACGGTCAGAACGTAACCGTCCAATAAGGAAGCGCGCACCATGCATAAACTAGCCGCCCTCTGCGTACGCCGCCCGGTCTTCGCGACCATGCTGATTCTTTCGCTGGTCGTCATCGGCACCTTCTCGTACTTCACACTCGGCGTCGACCTGCTACCCAAGGTCGACGTGCCCACCGTGGTCGTCACCGTGATCAACCCTGGTGCGACCGCTGAAGAAGTCGAAACCGAAATCACCAAGCGCGTCGAAGACGCCGTCAACACCATCAGTGAAATCGACGAAGTCCGTTCCACGTCGGTGCAAGGTGTCTCGACCGTTATCGTCACCTTCTCGCTCGACAAGAACGGCGACATCGGTGCCCAGGAAATTCGCGACAAGGTCAACCAGGTGCTGCCGGACATGCCGGAAACCGCGGAAGCTCCCGTAATCGTCAAGCGCGATCCGGATGCCGACCCCATCCTGCAGTTGGTGGTTTCCGGCAACGGCCGCACCATTCGCGAGATCACCGAAATCGCCGACAAAGAAATCAAGACCCGCCTGGAAAACGTGAAAGGCGTCGGAGCGATTCAGTTAGTCGGCGGCCTGCGCCGCGAAATCCGCGTGTGGGTTGACCCGGAACGCATGCGCGCCTACAACCTCTCCATCGCCGACGTGGCCAGTGCGCTGCGCCAAGGCAACATGGAGATGCCCGCCGGCAGCGTCACCGAAGGCGCCAATGAACTGACGGTCCGCACGCTGGGCCGCCTGGTGGACGCCGAACAGTTCAACGAAATCGCGATTGTCTCCCGCGGACCCTACGTCGTAAAGCTCCGCGACATCGGTCGCGCCGAAGATGCCATCGAAGAAGCCACCACCGCGGCCCGCCTCAACGGGAATCCGGCCGTCACGCTGGTAGTCTCCAAGCAGTCCGGCACCAACACCGTCGCCACCGCGACGGAAGTGAAGTACCGCGTGGAAGAACTCCGCAAGGAACTGAAGGGCGTCAATATCGAGATCATCAAAGACAACTCGATCTTCATCGAGCGCGCCGTGGAAGCCATCCAGAGCCACTTGATCGAAGGTAGCTTCCTGGCCTCGGTCATCATCTTCTTCTTCCTGGCCAACATCCGCACCACCTTGATCGCCGCCGTCGCCATCCCGACCTCCATCGTCGCCACCTTCGCATTGATGGCCGCAATGGGCTTCACGCTGAACCAGATCACGATGCTGGCGCTGACTCTGATGGTCGGCGTCGTCATCGATGACGCGATCATCGTGCTCGAAAATATCTACCGCTACATCGAAGAGAAAGACATGTCTCCGATGGAAGCAGCCATCGAAGGCACCAAGGAAATCGGCCTCGCCGTGATGGCTACCACGCTCAGCCTGCTGGCCGTCTTCCTGCCGATCGGCTTCATGGGCGGCATCGTCGGGCGCTTCATGTCCTCGTTCGGACTCACGTCCGGCTTCGCGGTAGGCGTCTCCCTGCTGGTGTCCTTCACGCTAACCCCGATGCTGAGTTCGCGCTTCCTGCGCGCCCCGGCCAAGGGCAAAGACGGACAAGTGCACCACTCAAAGGATTCCAAGTTCTTCCGCCCCATCGATCGCGCCTACACCGCGATGCTGACCTGGTCGATGCATCATCGCAAAAGCATGGTGGCGATCTGCGTCGCCGTGGTGCTCAGCGTCGTGCCTCTGTTCATGGTGGTCGGCAAGAGCTTCACCCCCACCGATGACAAAGGCGAATTCAACGTCGACATCCGCACCCCGGAGGGCACCTCATTGGCGGGAACCACCACCGTAGCCGAGCGCATCGCGCGCGACCTGCGGGGCCTGCCGGAAGTCGTCGCCACGCTCACCACCGTGGGCGGCGGCCAGGACCGTTCGCAGAATGCGGCCACCATCTACGTCAAGCTAACCGAGTCGGAGAATCGCAAGGAAACGCAGTCCGACTACATCGTGAAGGCTCGCGACATCTTCAAGAACTACCCGCCGAATCTTCGCACACGCGTCGGTGCCGGCAATTGGAGCGGTAGCGCCGACCTGCAGTACACCCTCAGCGGCCCAGAGCTCGAGAAGTTGGGCGAATACTCGAACGTCCTGATGGAGAAGGTCAAGAAGATCAAGAACGTCGTCGACGTCGACACGTCGCTGGTCTACGGCAAGCCGGAACTCCGCATCGAAATCGATCGCCAGCGCGCCGCCGATCTGGGCGTCCGTGTTTCCGATATCGCGCAAGCCTTGAACACGCTGCTCGCCGGTCAGGTGGTCTCCACCTTCCCTTCCGGCGGAGAACTGTATGACGTCCGCCTCCGTGCGGCTCTGGAGTTTCGCACCAAGCGCGAAGCCCTGAACCAATTGACCGTCGCCTCCACTAAATCAGGCCCGGTCGGCCTCGATCAGGTGGTCCGCGTGAAGGAAGGCGAGTCTCCGTCGAGCATCAACCGCCTCAACCGCCAGCGTCAGGTGACGATCTCCGCCAACCTGCTGCCCGGCGGCTCACAGGGCGACGTCACCAACGAAATCGACCGACTCGCGAAAGAAGAGTTGACCATGGGCACCGGCTACACCTCAGGTGCCGCCGGCCAGACGCGCGAATTGCAGCGCACTGTGGTCTACTTCCTCACCGCCGTCGCGCTGACCTTCATCTTCATGTACATCGTGTTGGCGGCGCAGTTTGAAAGCTTCCTGCACCCCTTCACGATTCTGCTCACTCTCCCGCTGTCGATTCCCTTCGGCATCCTCAGCCTGTGGATGTTTGACCAGACCGTCAACGTCTTCAGCGGCCTCGGTCTGCTGTTGCTGTTCGGCATCGTGAAAAAGAACGCCATTCTGCAGATCGATCACACCAATGGCCTGCGTGAAAAAGGCATGAACATGTACGACGCCATCATCCAGGCCAACCGCGATCGTCTGCGTCCCATTCTGATGACGACCATGGCACTGGTCGCCGGTATGTTGCCCGTCGTGCTTTCGAACAAAGCCGGTGTAGCCAGCAACCGCGCCATCGGCGTCCTGGTGGTTGGCGGCCAGTCCATGTGCCTACTGCTGACCTTGCTCGCCGTCCCCGTCTTCTACTCGCTGTTTGAAGACGCCAAAGAGTCGCGCTTCGTGCGCGGCATTTCGCGTCGCTTGAGTTTCCTAGGCAGCCGCCTGCAGCCCACCCCCGCGGTGCTGCAACGCAATACGGAAGAGGTTTAGTCAGATGTTGAGAATCGCTGGAGCTGTTACCGCTACTTGTGTCTTCACGTGCGCCCTGTGGGCACAGGAAGGAGCCAAGGTCCCCGCGCCTCGGGAATTCCGGTTGCCGCCGCGCGTCGGTGTCATCGGCGAACGTCCGCTGACCTTAGCCGAAGCGCTCACCATGGCGCTCGCCAACAATCGCGACATCGACATCTCGCGCATCGATCAGCAACGCGCCGATTACAACCTGATCAGCGCGCAAGGCGCATTCGATCCCCGCATCGGCGCCGCCAGTTCGTTCACCAAGAACGTGGTCCCGGTCTCCTCGTCGCTCGGCGGTTCCACCACCGGTGCGGTGACCAACAAGAACTCCACCATCGATCCGCAGTTGAACGGAGCCCTACCTATCCTCGGCAGTTCCTACTCCGTCGACCTGTCCTCGGCACGCACCACCACCAACAACACTTTCACCACGTTGAACCCGCAGTACCCCACCGCGCTCAACTTCAGTTACACCCAACCGTTGTTCCGGGGCCTGCGCTATGACGACAATCGCCGCCGCGTCGAGGTCGCGAAGAAGAATCAGAATCTGACCGATGAACAGTTCCGCCAGCGCGTGATGGAAGTCGTCACCCGCGCCGAACAAGCCTACTGGGATCTGGCCTTCGCCTATAACAACCTCGCCGTGCAGTTGGAAGCTGTCCGCATCGGCCGCGATCAGGATGCCAGCAACCGCCGTCAGCAGGAACAGGGCTTACTCGCCGCCATCGACGTGGTCGCCGCTCAGCGCCAGCTGGCCACCTTCGAACAGGCTGCCTTCAGCGGGCAGGAAACGCTCACCACCATGGAGAACGTGCTCAAGACGCTGATCCTTGCCGAACGCGATGACCCGATGTGGTCCATGTCCATTGTGCCGACGACCCCGGTCGACACCGCGCCGCCGGTGATCCCGCTGAACGACGCCATCACCGAAGCGCTCGCCAGCCGTCCGGAGCTCGCGCAGCTCCGCATTTCGCGCGAGATCAACAAGGCCGACAACAAGCTGTTCAAGGAACAGACCAAGCCGCAGATCGACGCGGTCTTCACGCACTCCAACGCCGGCCTCTCCGGCGCGCAGTTGCCAGCGACGCCAAACCCGTTCACAGCCAGCACGCTCGCATTGACCGATCGGTTGAACACGCTCTCGACGCTCGCCGGCTTGCAGCCGCTTCCGTCCACCGGCAGCACCGGCGGCTCCACGGTTCCGCCAGTTCTGGTCGGCAACTACGGCCAGTCGCTCTCGAACCTGTTCAGCGGCCGCTTCCCGACCACACAAGTGCAGATTCGCTTCTCACTGCCCCTGCGCAACCGTACGGCCGAAGCCAACTTGGCGAACAACGTCGCCGAAGCCCGCCGCCTGCGCGATCAGCAGCAGCAAGCCGAACTTGCCATCGAAGCTGCGGTGCGCAACGGCATGCAAGCCGTGGAGTCGGCCAAGGCCCGCCTGGAGTCCGCGCGCGTCGCGCGCACCTCCGCCGAAGAACAGTATGAGAGCGAGCAGCGCCAGTTCCGCGCCGGTACGTCCACGCTGTTCCTGGTCCAGCAGCGCCAGAACGACATGATCACCGCGCGCAGCCAGGAACGCCGCGCCGAAGCCGACCTGGGTAAAGCCACCGCGACCTTCGAACTCGCGACGGGCCGCACGCTCAAAGTTCATAACATCGACGTGAAGTAAACTTGCTGCATGGCCGGGAGGCGAATTCAGATTGCGGGCTACATCGGCGTACTCGCGCTCTGTTTCGCCTTGGGCATGCTCGCTGGATGGAACCGCCTCGCGGGCCGGGTCGACAATCAGGCCTACGATCTCCTGACCGATCCGCCCGCCGGCGCACGAGCCCAGGAAGCCGTCGTTGTCGCCATCGATGAAGCCACGCTGCGCGCGCGCGGCGAACGGCAAAACCTCCGCAAGATCCTCGTCGAGGCGCTCGACAAGCTGCACGACGCACAGCCGAAGGCCGTCGCCGTCGACGTAATCTTGGCGGGGTCCGCCGCCGATCCTGCCGACGATGCGCGTCTCGAAGCCGCTCTCCGGTCCACTCCGAACGTGATCCTCGGCTGCCTCGTCGCCAGCGATGGAGCCTGGGAGAATCCCCTGCCCCGCTTCGCCTCGCTCGCCGCCTCCATCGGTCACGTGCACTACGAAGCCGACCAGTCCGATGGCGTCAGCCGCCAGCTTGCGCTCGAACGCGTCCACGCCGGGGAACGCCGCTGGGCCATGGCCCTCGAAGCCTTCCGCGTCGCTCACGAAGCCGAACTGGTCGAGTCCCCCGACGACGTCGAAGTGGCTGGCATCCGCATTCCCGCCGCCCGCCAGGACGCCACGCGACCACTGTATATTCGCTACCTCGCGCCCGACTCGATCCCGGTGATCAGCGTGCTCGATATCGATAGCCACCGCGACCAGATCCGCGGCAAAACCGTCTTCGTCGGCGTCACCGCTCTGTCCCTCGCCAATGACCGACTGAAGATCCCCAGCGGCGAAACCATCGCCGGGGTCACAGTACACGCACATGCCTACGAGACGATCCGCCGAGCCGAGTTCCTGACCAACGCCAGCACCACGACCATCGTCGAAGTCTGCATCGCATTCGCCCTGATCATTGGAATCGCGTTCGCGCTCCTCAGCGGCTGGCAACCCTACGCGATTGTGTTCCCGCTGCTCGCGCTCGCGCTCTATCTCCCGAAACTCTTCCTCAACTCCGACGTCGTCTTCCCCATCGTCGCCCCTGCGGCTGTTGCTTGGCTGTGCGCCGCCGGAGTTGCAACCTATCAGTACTTCGTCGTCCGCCGAACACTAGTCAAAGCCGAGTCTGAAAAGGCCCGCTACCAACAGGCGATCCACTGGGCCGCCCACGAAATGCGCACCCCGCTCACCGCCATCCAGGGTTCCAGCGAACTGATGTCTCGCTACGCGAACAAACTGCCCGAGGAAAAACGCGGCCAGTTGAGCGAGATGATCAACTCCGAATCGAAACGTCTCGCGCGCATCATCCAAACCTTCCTCGACGTCGAACGCCTCGCCGAAGGCCAGATGGACCTGAAGCGCGAGCCTTTTAACATCGGCGACGTCGTCGATGTCTGCATGTTCCGCGTCACCCCCCTCGCCGAACGCAAGCAGATTCAGATCACACTCGACAGCTCCATCGACGGTACCGTCCACGGTGACCGCGAACTTCTGGAATACGCGCTCTATAACCTGATGACCAACGCGGTGAAATACTCCCCGTCGGAAACCCACATTCACATTCGAAGTGAACGTAACGGAAATGAACTTCGCGTCGCCGTACAAGATGAGGGCATCGGTATGGACGCTAAAGAACTGAAAAACATCTTTAAGAAGTTCTACCGGACCAAGAAAGCGGAAGCCTCCGGAGAAGCCGGAACCGGCATTGGACTCTCTATCGTGGAGCAGATCGTCACGCACCACGGCGGCCGCATCGACGTCACCAGCACACCCGGCCAAGGCTCATGCTTTACCATGGTAGTTCCGGCCCAGTAGTCCGAAAGCGCGCATGCACAAGCTGTTATTAGTCGAAGATGATCAGGCGGTTCGAACCACCATGGTCACCTGCCTCGAACTGGAAGGCTACGACGTCGAAGCCGTCTCCTCCACGCGCGAAGCCATCGCACGCCTGTCTGAAAACGCATATCCGATCGTAATTTCCGACATTTATTTGGATGACCGCACCGGAATTGACGTCCTGCAGTCCGCCCGCCGTACCAACCCCAGCTGTGCCGTGATCCTGATGAGCGGCCGCGGCAGCATGGAAACCGTGATGGCGGCCACAGAAGGCGGTGCCTTCGAGTATCTGGCAAAACCGTTCGAGATGTCGACGATGGTGGAAACCATCAAGCGCGCCGAACAGTCCTTCGCTCCGGTCGACGGCGATGAAGCCGAGCCCATAGATGATCTCCCGGAGACGGAGATGATCGGTAGCTCCTCGCGCATGATCGACATCTATAAAACGATCTCGCGCGTTGCACCCACCGACGCCACTGTCCTGATCGAAGGCGAAACCGGTACGGGCAAGGAACTCATCGCGCGCATGATTCATCGCAACAGCCGCCGCGCGAATCAAGCGTTTGTCCCCGTCGATTGCGGTGCCATCGCTCCATCGCTGCTCGAAAGCGAACTCTTCGGCACACTCAAAGGAGCCTACACCGGCGCCGACCGCGACCGCATGGGCGTCTTTGAAGCCGCCAACAATGGCACGGTCTTCCTAGATGAAATCGGCGATATCGAACACGGCTTCCAACTGAAACTGCTGCGCTTCCTGCAGGAACGCGAAGTCCGCCCGCTGGGCTCCTCGCGAGCCAAGAAGGTCGACGTGCGCGTCATCGCCGCTACGAATCGCGACATGCAGAAGATGGTCGAAGAGGGCAAGTTCCGCGAGGATCTCTGGTATCGCCTCAACGTCGTCCGCATCACGGTTCCGCCGTTATGCGAACGCGCCAGCGATATTCCTCTGCTGGTCCACTTCTTCCTGAAGCGGTACAACGAGCGTTATCACCTCGACACGCGCTTGGCTGATTCCGGCGTACGCGTCATGACCGAATACAGCTGGCCCGGCAACATCCGCCAGTTGCAGCACATGATGGAACGGCTTACCATCCTCGCCCCCGGCCACCGCATCGATGCCGACGCCGTACGCCACGCCATCGATCAGATGGATTCCCGCGACACCGCCAGCGACACACTCGCCGACACCGAAGCCGAACAGATCCGCCGTGTCATGGCCGCCACCAACGGCAACAAAAGCCGCGCCGCCAAGATCCTCGGCATCGAACGCAAGACACTCTACCGCAAGCTCGAACGCATGGGCCTGTAACACACGCACTCCTGCGTTCCGCGTCGAGAATCCCCTCGACGCCTACCCGTTGCGAATCCAGTCCCGAATCGTGTCCACCAACAAGTAGACAGATAAACCATTCGCCAACACGGCGAGTACAACGACGATCTGCGCGCCCTGTCGATCTCCTGGGTAGATGAGTGCTATCAAGCCCCAGGGAATCGCCACCATCGCAGGGAAGATGACATCCGTAGCATCACCCAATGGATCCGCCCACCGGTTCACGGCAACGCCAAGTACGAGAACAACGTACGCGACTGCCAACACGAGAGGGACAGTCTGAATCCGTCGCCCTGCGAACCTCACGCGACCACCGGCTCTTCCGGCCGCACCCGGAGCCATAGCAGCGTCCCGACCAGCATGAACCCAATCATCGGCAGGAACGGGAACTGATACCCGTAGCGGTTCACCATGTAGCCATACGCCACCGACGAAACAAAGGCCCCCGTGTACGCAGCCATATTCATAGCACCCGTGACCGCGCCTGAAAACTTGCCGCCGATATCCAGGCACACGTTCATCAACGCCGGCTGACCCAGCGTGATGCCGCCATAGGCGAAGGACAACAACGTGATCACCGTGATCTTGTCTTCGAACTGCGTCGCCGCGATGAGGCTCAGCGTCGACAAGCCATATCCCGCGATGCCCACCGCCCGCCGGCCGAACGTCAGCCCGCGTTGCCGCACCACGATGTCGCCGACGAAACCGCCCACGACGTTCGCAAACGCCCCCACCAGAAACGGCAGCGAGGCCCACAGTAACC
>CANIIC010000022.1 GCA_947467395.1 Bryobacterales bacterium | reverse complement strand
TCGTCGGCATCGACGATGCGCTGAATGATCTGGTCGATCGGATACGGCAATCGATGGTCAGCAGGCAACACATCGTAGAGGCCCTCGGCGGGCTCAGCGGGTGCCGTTCCATGCGGCACCGGGGTCGCCTCCGGCAGCGCGGCGATCTTCTGCCGGATCATAGAGAGGCAGGCCGCATCGTCTTTCACCGAATGATGCGCCACGCCGCTCACCTGCGTGTGCATGTGCGCTCCACCCAGCGATTCGGCATCCACCGTCTGTCCGACGGCACCTTTGACCAAGTTCGGACCACCCAGGCCCATGAAACTGGTACCCTCCACCATGATGATCACGTCCGAGAGCGCGGGCAGATATGCGCCGCCCGCGATGCACATGCCCATGACCGCGGCGATCTGCGGAATCTTCAACCGTCGCCGCATCAGAGAGTTGTAGTAGAAGATGCGGGCCGCGCCGTACTGACCGGGGAAGATGCCGTCCTGATATGGCAGATTCACACCCGCCGAATCGACCAGATACACGATCGGCATCCGATTGCGCATCGCGATTTCCTGAGCGCGCAGAATCTTGTGAATCGTTTCCGGCCACCAGGCTCCAGCCTTGACGGTGGCATCGTTCGCCACGATTACCACGGGCCGGCCTTCCACGCGCGCGATCCCCGTCACGACGCCCGCTCCGGGGGCTTGGCCTTCGTACCTATCATGGGCGATCAGCAGGCCGATCTCGAGGAACAACGCTCCTGGGTCAATCAGCTGTGCGACGCGCTCCCGCGCGGTCAGCTTACCGTCGGCATGTTGCTTCTCGATCTTCTTGGTGCCACCACCGGCGCGAAGTTTATCCTCGAGATCCTGCAACTGACGTGTGAGGGCGCGCATGTGCTCGGCTGAAGATGCAGTCACGTCCTCTATTCTAGGCATCGCGGCGCGAACCTGCACTTACGGCTATGCTTAGAGACGAATGTTCGGACTTGACCTGCGAACTTTGCGCGTGGTGTGGACGGCGTTTCTGTTCGTGTTGATCGTCGCGCTGCTCTACCGCCTCAGCAGCACGATTGTCGTCTTTACGCTAGCCATTTTCCTGGCGCACTTACTGGGCCCGATCGCAACACGCCTGGAGTGGGCACTCCCGGCGAAGTGGGTTCAGCGGCGAGTGTCGCTGGTCATCGTATATCTGGCACTCGTGGCTGCGGTGATCGCCGTCCTGGTGCCGCTTCTCTCCCAAGTGGGTGAACAGGCAGCTGCGCTCGCCAAGCAGCTTCCAAGCGCATTCGACAACGATCCTTTGGCCAAGTTCCCGTTACCAGGGTGGTTGGAGCCGCTGCGCGAACGTTTGACCACCTCGCTGCACGACTGGTTCTCAGGCCTCGACAAACAACTGGTGCCAATGCTTGAAGGTCTAGGAACCAGCATCGGGGGCGTTCTCGGCGGAGCGCTCGCCATCGTCCTGATCCCGATCCTGAGTTTCTTCTTCCTCAAAGACGGACACGACCTTCAATCTGCGTTTGTGGCGTTCGTACCAACCCAGTATCAAGCCATCACTCACGACATCCTGCAGGATCTGCATCGTCTGCTGATTCTGTACCTTCGAGCACTCGTCCTGCTGGCGCTCATCGTGCTGGTGGTCTACACTGCCTTTCTTTCTGCGGCAGGTGTTCCTTTCGCGGCACTGTTGGCCGTCATTTCCGCGCTACTGGAGATCATCCCCGTCGCAGGGCCGCTCGCGGCGTCTGTGATCATCCTGCTAACGGCGCTCATATCGGGCTACGAGCACCTCGGGTTGCTCTTACTATTTCTAGTCGCCTTCCGTCTCGTGCAGGATTACTTGGTCAGCCCGCAGTTGCTGGCGAAGGGCGTAGAGATTCACCCGGTGTGGGTGTTGTTCGGGGTGTTGGCCGGTGAGGAACTGGCGGGGATCCCGGGCATGTTCTTCTCCGTTCCAGTCATGGCGGCCCTTAGAATTGTAGTCATGCGCATGCGTCGAAACACTCTCGCTACGGACGCCTTAGTCAAATGAATCGGTGGCAGCGAACGGCCCTACTTTGGGCTTTGTTCACCGGTGTCGCCTGTGCCCACGTCGTCAGTATCAGCAACGGCGAACTGCACGTTACAGGCCGGACGGCAGAGTACACGCTTCATATGCCGGCGTACGAGATCGAACACATCAATGATCCCAAGGAAACACTTCTGCGAGAGTTCCGCTTCGGTGACGGCCACCGCACGGCAGCCGAGTGCTCGAGAGAGGGTCAGGACGTTGTCTGCCACGCCACGTATGAGTTCGATCACGACCTTCCCGACAAGATCGAAGTTGAATGCACACTCTATCGAGCGACAGTGCCGAATCACATTCACATGCTGTACGCGGTTCAGGGCGAAAATGCCGATCAACGCGTCTTCGACCAGAACACATCGGTCATCGAGATGCGGTTCCACCTACCTTCGTTTCGTGAGTCGCTCACACACGATGGACTCGCGGGAACGCGGCGCTTTCTCGGTTCATTCTCGGCCGTTCTTTTCGTCGTGGTGATTGTCATCGCGGCCAAGTCATGGCGGGAGCTATGCACTCTGGGCGCGCTTTTTCTACTCACGGAATGGCTTGTTCGACCGCTGGTTCCGTTCCTGCCCGTGGCGTTGTCGGCGCAGTTTCTCGAGGCCGTCATGGCGCTCACGGCAGCCTATCTGGCGGGCGAGGTATTGTTCCTGCCAGACGGCCGCGCGCGCTGGATGGTTGTTGCGCTGCTCGGATTGGTTCACGGACTACCGTTCGTTGCATTCCCTGCACTTTATCTGGCTGGCGCCGGACTGGCCCAAGCGTGTCTATTGGGGCTTCTCACCCTGGGGTTCGGCAGACTTCCAGCGTCGTGGCGCAAGCCAACCACCGCGTGCTGCCTACTCGCCGCGTTGGCTTGGTTTGCAAGATTCGTGATCGCCTAAGGCTACTTCAGGTTGTGCGTGATGCTGTGTTTGCGTCCATATGTGAAGTAGATGATCAGACCAATCGCCATCCACCCGAACAACCGAGCCCAATTTGTCCAACCCAGGCCGGCCATCAACGATAAGTTGAATACAATACCCAGGATCGGAATGAACGGAACCCATGGCGTCTTGAACGGACGCGGAAGTTCGGGATGAGTCCGGCGCATGATGATGATGCCGCCGCACACCAACACAAAGGCGAAGAGCGTGCCGATGCTGGTCGCTTCGCCTAGCACCTGAATCGGCGCAAACGCTGCCAGCAGGCCGGTTCCTGCCATGAACAACAAGTTTGAGCGCCAGGGAGTCCGGAAGCGCGGATGAATGTCGGAGAAGACCTTGGGAAGGAGCCGGTCTCGGGACATCGAGAAGAATACGCGGCTCTGACCCAGCAGCATCACAAGGATCACCGAAGTATAACCGGCGATAATTGCCAGCTTGATCGCAGGCCGCAGCCAGCGATAGTCAGTTCGGTCAATGGCCACAGCCACAGGCGCCGCACTGTTCAGTTCGGTGTAGTTCACGATGCCGGTCAGAACATGAGCAAATAAGACATAAAGAATGGTGCAGGCCGCCAGCGATCCGATGATCCCGATCGGCATGTCCTTCTGTGGATGTTTCGCTTCTTGTGCCGCAGTCGAGACAGCGTCGAATCCAATGAAGGCAAAGAAAACGAGCCCCGCACCTCGAAGAATTCCACTCCACCCGAACGCACCGAATTCACCGGTATTTGGCGGGATGAAGGGCTCGAAATTGTTTGGATCGATGTAGGCCCACCCCAGTCCAATAAAGACGAGGACAACCACAACTTTAAGAGCGACGATGATCGCGTTCACTCGCGCCGACTCCTGAATCCCCACAATCAACAGGAGGGAGATCGCACAGATGATGAACAGAGCGGGAAGGTTGATGATTCCTACAATGACCTCCCCTGTTTCAGGCAAGGTTACTGGCTCGAATGGAGATGCCGCTAATTGCGCCGGAAAAGAGATGCCGAAATCGTGAAAGAAGCTCATCACGTAGCGTGACCAGCTGACCCCAACCGTCGCGGCACCCACCGCGTACTCCAACACCAAGTCCCACCCAATAATCCAGGCCAACAACTCACCCATCGTCGCGTATGCGTACGTGTAAGCGCTCCCGGCGATCGGAATCATCGTCGCGAATTCGGAATAACACAACCCGGCAAACGCACAACCCGTGGCCGCGAGGATGAAGCTAAGCACTACGGCAGGTCCAGCATTTGTAGAAGCAGCAATTCCGGTGAGTGAAAACAACCCAGCGCCGATGATGGCACCGATCCCGAGCGCCACGAGTTGCGTGGGCCCAAGCGTTCGCTTGAGCGCGTCGGTTCCGGCGTCCTTCATGAGCGCCTCTAGAGGTTTCCTGGCAAAGAGGCTCATTAGTGTACGAGGATAGCAGACGCCTAGCGACGTACGCGTGACGCTCGCCGCGCCGTCGAGGGTAGCGGAATGTCGTGCCCAATTAAGCAGAACTGATCGAGCGCGAACAGCACTACACTTTCAAATCCCTTCCCTTGGGCGATGCGTGCTTCCTTCAGCCAAGGCGCCGTCGCATCGCCAATCCCAACAAGGTGACTTCTCTTGTTTGCATCAAATCCCAACGCTTGCCCCATGTCAATTCCCGCTTCGCTCGCGGCGAGATTGCGAGTGAAAGTTAGCCCCAGTCCTTCCGTCTTTAGACAGTGAAGAGCCTCGGACGTCCAGTGCGTGGCAGGAAAATTGATCACCTTGTTGAAATCGGTCTGATTGACGTCGAAGGGATACAACACCTCGAAGCGAGTGGACGGCAAAGAGACCCTTACGTGGCTCATCACGGCGTCCGTAAACTCTCCGATCAGCCCGGACAAGAACTCCATTTCTTCTGGATATTCCTCTGGATCGGCGTTGTTCGTTGTGAAGACCGCCATCGGCCGTCCATACCGAGACGAAAACTCCGACAAAGTCCATGCATCGTAAAACGGCATCCCCGAAAATGTCGTACCAAGTCCGTCATGTGGAAAATACCACCACTGTTCCTCGCCAAATTGCAGGTAAGGAACTAGCCCCGCCTCGTCCATGATCGCAGCACAATCCGCGTGAACGTGCTTCCAAAACGCCAAGCTCGTCGGCGAGAAGTTTGTCTGAAGGGCAGGCGTCGGCAGCAGAATCGGATCGCCCCCCGGTCCGCGCTGAGCGATCCCCGCTCCCACAGAAGGATCGCCGTGCTTCAACTCTGTACTGAAGGCACAAACAGCATCGATCCCATACCCGTGCAATGCCTCGAGAAAACTCCGCGTCCAATCCCGCATTGCCCGATTCAGTCGAGGCGTCGCATTCAGGTCCGTCCGCCAACTTCCGTCGATACCTCCTGAAAAAGAGCTACCCGACACACTGATCGACAACACTGAGCTTGTTGTCGAAGCGCTCAGCGTATTCGCGTTTCCAAGCGTCCCCAGCTGTCGCGAGCAAATGGTCAAGACTCCGTCGGACGCAGTTGCCCACAATCCCGTGTAACCGCGATTGAACTCTTGTGCGAAGGATAGAGCAACACTCGACGGACTGTCCCCAGCGTGGATAACGCGGGAGATCGTCGTCGCACTCCCGGAGGGACCCACAGTGACAGACACCGTGGCATCGGCAGTCCCGCTAAACGTTATGCTCCCCGACGCCAAAACGTTGCCGACGCACAACAATTCATAGAATAACAACGCACCTACGTAGTGATTCTGCCTCCCATGAAAGCCCAACGAGTGCATGAACCACGCCGTCCGCTCCGGAGCAATCGCCACCGAGTGATCCGTATCCCAGTCGGTCGCGAGTGTAAATTCGGGCATGCTCGGAAACTCCGGCAACGTTGTCGTCGGAACGGCCAACTCGATGAAGTCGAAATAGAAGTCTTGCCCCGCGCTTCCCGCGTGCGTCAACGTAACCGAATGGAGTCCGCTGCCATACTCACCAACAGGCCACCGAATCAGCACATCCTCCTGCGGCATGTGAAGATGCATCCACCCCACAGAACTTCCATCAACCGAAATCCCGACGGTAGCCCCGGCGTTCGTATAGCGGGTTCCAATCAACAGCGTGTGCACGCTGCTTGCCAGATACTCGATGGTTACACTTGATCCCGGTGTCACCGTCGAGTGAATTGTCCCGCCAGAGAAGTTCCCTCTCCCGACGCCCCAAGTCCCCGAATAGGCCAACGAGAAATCGTCATCCTCTATCCGACGAGACCCTCGACCCGCTACCCAATAGGTGCGTCCAGTCCCGGTGACCGTCCAGTTCGATACCCCAACTGTGAACTCGCTCCGTTCAAATGGACCCGATTGCAGCTCGGCGGCCCAAGTCCACCGCATCTTGCGAATCTTGTTCGTGGGTATCGCCACTGGCGTCGTTCCAAGCACACCGAATTCGTCCCGAACCAACCCGTGCAACGATGCGAAGTCTAAAGTGATTCTCCACACACTCGGCGACGCTCCATGTGTGAACGTCTTCCCCGAAGAATCCCACACCGCCGCCCCCGTGGAGTACGAATACAGCGCAAATCGATTCCCGTTCGCACCCGTCGTTGCGTCCACAATTGCCGATCCATTCGTGTAATAGGCGCGGATCGTCGTGCCAGAGCGTGTGGCCTTCAGCAATGGCGACCAGCTCGCGTTCATACCGTCCACAATCATCTGCAGGGCAGACTCAAGCGTGTCCGACGCTGTCAACTGATATGTATAGTGGAGCCCCAAGTAGGCCAGACCAATGAAATCGCCCGCTATGGGAGTACCGGACAACGTAAATTCAGCATAGGCGGACTCGTAAGCGCCCGCGATCGCCTCCGCGTACTCACGCAACGGCACGTAGTAGATTGTTTCCGTGCCACTGTTGTCCGCCCAGATCCGCAGATATGGCCAATCAACGGTCGGAAACAGGTCGGAATCAATCAAAATGCAGTTGTCACGAGTTTCTTCATAACTGAGCGTCAGTCCACTCAAGTCTCCGTCTGGCAAGCTCCGAAACGCAGGGTGCTCAAACACGTTGTCGCGATTCCACTCCACAACTGCCCAGTCAAATTGCTGGCGCCAGGTCCCCGAAACACGAAACCCGGTCGCTGAAGTGTCGCTGAGCGCGGCGATTGCGGAGGGCTGAAAGAAGAAGCATTGCAAGTCCCGATCTGGGCGAAGTTTTTCAAGCAATTCCGGCATCGCTACTCCTTCCTACATCCGGATCGTCACGGTCAGATCTCGTCCCGGCAACGTATTCGGAGCTCCGGGCACCGAAGCGACGTCCAAGTAGAGCCGTTTGTCGACAGAGAGTGGCGGTAGTCCAAAGCCCCGGACGACATTGGATACGTTGGCACCATCCGCGATGGTAAGCGTGCAGTACACATCGTCGTCCTGACGAATCGTCAACTCGATCGGCCCCCCATCAGGGGCCTCTCGGACTACCGCAAAGATCTCACCCACCGCATGAGTCCGATCGATCACTAACGCGGGCGCAGCACTATTCTGAATCGCCAAATACCCCTCCACCTGAATCGCAACCTGCCCCCCCGACAACGTTCGAATCCCTTGATCCAGGGATCCGCCAAACGTTGCGAACCCGATCTCTCCGTCCCCGAAGGCGTTGATCATATGAAGATTCGCCGCCCCGATCCGAACATCGGGGAGCGACATGGAATACCGGAATGTTCCGCTCGCCGGGCTCACGAAGAATCCGTTTACAAATGGAATCACCGCTGTCGTTCGCTGTAAATGGTACACACGATCTCCGCTCGCATGCGCCGCCGCCGAACTCCCCTGTGCACCACGTACCACGTGATATGTCGCCCCACTGTCCAGCACGTCCAGAACTTCCATGATTTCGCCCCCGATTTGGATCAGTGGCAGCGTCATCGACTCCACCGGAGGAGACACCGTCAGCTCGGCCGTAGTCCCGTCGACCGAAGCCCCCAGTCCAATAGCGGATGGACTACTCAACTCATCCCACCAGAAGAGATCTAATACCCCCGCGCTGATTGTGTGCGTGTTCGCAAAACTTGTGAAGCCCACACCGGCCATCTCCAGTGATCCGTCACCAGTCGCGTCCAGCCCATAGATTGGTGCCGGTGGAGAGTCTAGGTCAACCCCGCCACTTGAGCCGATCTGCCACCTCGTCACCGGACTCAATTCAAATACGCTCTCTCGGTTCAGCGCATTCGCCGCACGCCCCGAGATTTGGATTGTCAACCCCACGAATCGTGGTCCCTCGAACTCCGCAGGGCTGCTCGTAACCATGCCAGCGAACTTCCACGTTGACTCCGCCACAGTGAAGAAACTCGTTGAATCGGGTTCAACCCCCCACGATGGGGTCACGCTAAACGACGTCGCGGTGTTTGACACGACTCGCCGCTCCTGGCCAACGCCCCGCCCCCGCGTAATCCGAATGACCGACCCAGCGAACGCGTCTGTACCTAACCCCAACGCAAAGTTTCCTACCGTCGTCGCCGAGTGCACGTCAACCCCGCTCTCTGGAACGAACTCTGTCCGCCAATAAAAGTTCGCGTGATGGAAGTTCTCATCAGGAGGCCCAATCAACTCCGCGCTAAGCCCCGCGTCCGTAAACGTTCCTGCTACGGCCTGATCGGCAGCAATGAGCAGCAAGCGCCCTGGAGAACTTCCGCGGTATACATTGAATCCCACAGTACTAGCTGAGAAACTGAGCCCCTGTACCGTGACTGAATTTTCAGAAGATCCAGCCGGAATGCGCGCCCGAACCGCGAAAGAAAGCGCACTCTCTGCGCCGTCGGCGTCCTTTGCACTCAGAGCGTAATACAACGACTGCCCTCCGGCGAGGTTTCCTCCACTCGTCGAAATCGACGGTGTCAGACTCACTAAAGGAGCATGCGCGGCCGACGCCATCGGCACGCTTGGATTCTGAAACTCTGCGCGTACTCGCACAGCCACTTCACCACCAGCCACCGGCTCCACCACGTCGCTCACCACAAACTGACTCACTCCGTACTCATCAATCACCGGACCAACTAACGGCCTCGGCGTTCCCACTCCTGCCCCGTGGCCTCTACGCCCGCCCGCAGCAGTGCCCTCCCCGGGGGTGTACCAAGCGTCCTCGTGCCATTGAGCCGTTATTTGCACACTCTCAAAATTTGTCCCCGGGGCCACTCGCACCACTCTAAACAGCTGCCGATCGAGGCCCTCCTTGACGAATGTGACCGTGATCAGATCCCCAGGCACCAATCCCAGCCCACGTACCGATGTTTCTAGTTCAATGAACGTGTTTCCCGCGATGGACTTCGCCAATTGCAGATTCAGAACCCGCTTCGCTTGATCGAAGTTTGGCAGCCCCAGCGCCGGATAAGAACCACTCACCTCGCGCCCAGTCAACAATGCGTCATCAACGTCCACCAAAGACAGACTGTCCTGCTGATACTCATTGAACTCGTCCTGAAACTCCGCCGTCAGTCGATTCGGTGAATCCGAAGATGGACGAGAGAACAGGCGCAGTGAAGGCTCCTCAGTGGATCGCCGAAGGATTCCTGAAAACGCTGCCGACCCGTCGCTAAATTCATAGGCCGGCCAACCTCCGGACAAAGGCTCACTGCTATTGCTGCCCCCGGGCTTGAAGCTCTGCTGCTCCGCCAGGGTATTCTCGACCCGTAGCGTCAACCGACCATCCACACCGTAACTAAGCAACAATGCCGAACTTGCGCGGATACCACGAACCACTTCTGCGGCGCTCCGGCGACTCCGAATCACTAGATTGCACTGATATCGCGGAATCGTTAGGGCTTTTCCGTACAAATCCTCCGACGCCAAGCCGGTGGAACAGTAGTCCGCCGTTGCGGCGAAAGTAGAAATATCTACTTCACTCAACAACCACCCACTCCGGCGGAGCACATCCAACAGAACCCATGCCGGATTTGCCGTAAACTCTTCACCCAAAGAAACGCCGTCGCTATCGAATCGCTCCAGCTTGACACCTCGAAGCAAAACCTTCACTTTCGGCGTCGACTGCCCGTTGCTGATTTGATTCGGAACAAAGATACTGGCTAGCGCCATGCTCCCGTAGGGGTCGCCCAAAGGATTCCCACTTCCATCGCTGAAGTCGGGATTCTGCACACCCGATCGAGTCCCCGTCGTCACCACGTGATACCAGCCGGTAGCCGCCATGTCCGCACCCGGCACCGCCTCAGGAATTTCGACATCATTCACAATTGTTGTGAGAACGTCGTCGATTTCCCCCATTCCTAGCAGCACTTCCATGTGGGTCAGGTTCCCATCGTTTCGGGCAGACACCACCGGAGGTTCATACCAGGCTGTACCGTACACCACGGGCACAACGTCGTTATAGCGAGCCTGATTATCGACGACCGCCGACAGGTGCGAACCGGACTCCCCATGCGACCTCACCTGAATCTGCGTCGGCACGAAGTCCATTCCGCCAAACCGACCTAACCCAAACATCCCCCGCGACTCACAACTCGCACGCGAGTAATCACAAGTTGTAAAGGGCACACTTCCATCTAACGTCCCTTCACCGCCGGACAATCCCGCCGAGTACCCACAGCGATGCAGTGCCGAGTACCGGCCGCGCTCGCCACCATCCAGCGCCTCTTGCCGCTGCTCATGATTCGCGGGAAACAGCCATGGGCATCGACGCTGAATACGAACCTCCGGCAGCATGATGCGTTGCAAGTTGAATCGATTCGAGAACGTCACGCGTAGGGAAGATTCCGTGATCTCATCGGGATCCCCACCCACGCCACGAAACACTACGCGACTCTCTGACGCGGCTCCATCCGTCACCAAATCGAAAAATAGGAATCGGATCGTGACCTGTGCACCTTTGAATCCGATATTCCGCTCAATCTGCGAATACCGGGAATCCGCGTTCGCCAGCATCACACTAATCTTTGCTGCCCCATCTAGCCCATCTTCAAGTGAAGACTTCAATTCAAACAAATTGTGCCGCAACAACCGAGCTAAGTAACGATTCCCCTCGAACGTCACCCCATGAGTACCCCACCGCTCCACACTTCCGTCACTGAACCTACATTCGAACAGGAATAACGGCGTCGGAGTAACTTCCAGCTCTTTCAGCTCATCGATTGTTGGCACGCCTTAGTTCCCCTTGCTCACGATCCGAATCACTGCGTCGTACACATCCATGCCTCGAGCCCGGATCGCCAGTTCATCCATCCCGAACCGAGCCTTCAAGTGGACGCCCCCCGTCGCTCCGGTCCGCTGATAGTCACCAGCTCCTGGCTGTGCCTCCGCTTGCATCGCAACCAGATCCACCGCCTTTGCGGCTTCCACCCGCACTCCGAACCTCACCGACTCCGTCGCAAACCCCAAAGCCACAGGCATCGACACCCGCAACCACGCGTTTGTTAAAGCGAACGCCTTCTCAGCACTCCCCCCGGTTGTCTCGGCGATGAGCGTCACTGTCGACGCAGTGTTCGCACGAGCCCATGCACTCAACACGTATTGAAAAGTGCCAGGCACCGCCAGCAACTGCGCGATTGATCCCGCAACCGGACCAGAGTTCGTAATCCGGGACGCCCTCGTTCCGCCCCAAGGGTCGTCTATACCCGTGACAACCGACATCAGCGGTGAATTGCCCCATTCAGCTGCTCCAAATGTCTCGCTCTGTGCCAGAAGATTCCCTGCCGGTTCCAGAAAAGTGAACGTCGACTCCTCACCGCCGACAGTTTCAAAGAACCCAACGAGCGCCCCGCGCTCGGCTTCACTCAGGCCAACCGCTTCCAGATCCCACTGCGTAACCGCAGAGTCAGGATCTGCGAACGTCACCACCGTCCCACCTGCGAGTACGTTCTGGACCGTCCGCCGACGCCGAGTCCGCCGCAAAGGATACAAAGCCACAGAGCCGGTACTCAGTTGTGGAAACACCAGCATCAGCGATTCTCCTTCACAACCAGAACCGCTCTGCCGCAGCCCTGGCTCTCAAACTCCAACTCGATCTCATCACTCTCAAGGCTGCACTCTGAATACACGGTCCCATCCCACAGATCGGTAAAAGAGAAACGCCCGAACGCCCCGCCCTGCTCGATAAAAAACTGTTCCAGAGTGAACAACTCGGCATCATCCAGTTGTTCGAGTCGAATAACCCAGCGACGCAGGCGCGAACCCAACTGCGGGAATCGCTGCTCCGATCCGTCTACAAACTCCTGAACGATCGTCGCAAGACGAATCGTCCGTTCCGCCGGATACTGGGCAACAGCGCCTGTCTTCAACACCGGAAACGCAGCCACGCTACGCCTCCCTCACAACGTCGTTCAGCACACTCGACTCCAGCATTGCCTGCCGCACAGCCAACGCGATGTCATTGCTGTGATCCAGGAACGACCGGCTGTCCATCGCCTGCACCTGCACCGTAATCTGCTGTGCCACGGCCGGAACCGTTACGGGACGAGGCAGGTTTCCCTGCGCATAGTCGACCGCGAACGCCGCACCAGGTACCGAGCTACTCAGCCCTGCCGACACGTTCTGAGACGACGGCAAATCGAACTTCACCAGCGGCAATGGCGTACTGGAACCGCTCCCTCCGCCGAATAACTTCAGCACGCCCGAGATCAACGGAGTGATCCCCAGCCCCATGCCTAAGCCACTGAGCAGCGTCCCACCTATCGACGTCGCTCCACTCCCGGGCGACGTCAAAGAACCCGAACTCTGCACCGCCTGCGTATTCGTGCGCACGGATTCCAGCGCCGCCTCGTTCACGCTCTGCAAACGCTGCAGCTGACCCGTCAAGCGTTCCATCTCCCCTGCCAGCGATCCTGTTCCACCGAGCGGACTCACCGCCTGCGACAAGACCTGTTCCAACGTCAACCGATTACCCGCCATGCGATCCCCCTGAGTCCGTACCAGTCCGCCATTCTTCTTCCAACACCCCGAAAGCATCCGCCTGACGAGCCGTCAACATCGCCCAGTTCCGAGCTCCCGAGGCCTTCCAAACAAAGAACTGCTCCACCAACTCAGCACTCGCGGATGTGACGAAGGACTTCGGGCATTCCTCCACTCCCGTTCGTCCATGCGCCCACACCAGTCGCACTGGCCCTCGCCGCCCCTCCTCAAGAAACCCGCACCGCCGACGCACCTCCAGCCCCTGCTTCCGGCATGCGTCGCATCTCCACCGGGACTGCTCCGTGCGAACAAAGTGGAATGCGACGATCAGTTTTTTCGCTGAATCTCGGTGAGCCCGCACTCCGCCTGGATGCGCCTCAGGATCTCCGCGGCTAACTCCACTGGACCTCGTTCGATCAATACCGCAGGCGTCGCAGCCTCACCATCAATCTCCAGTCCGTCAACAGCCTCCAACGCCCATTCCAGATACGCGCGATCGATCTCGCTCGCCAGCACTGCCGCCTCTAACTTCTCCCGGGCATCGTTACCCGCTTCCAGAAACTCCAGCCGCCGCCCGATTTCGCGAATCTTCTTCGCGAGTTCAATCCGCCGCCCCACCGAAATCCGTGCGATTCGATAGCGCACTCCAACAGAGCTCTCTGCCTCAAACCACAGCGAACTGCTGTAGCCACAGTTATCCGAAACAAACGTAGAGTTCATCATCCACCGCTCCCTGCGCCCGGCTCCCATCAAACTTCCACTCCAACCGTGAGTCGCCATCGGCAAACTCCGGAACCTCTGGAACCATCGCCGGCAGAAATGCTCCGAACAATTGCCCCTGCTGTTCCCCCAACTGCAACATCACTTCGATCGGAGATCGTTGCCGCGACGCCTGGTATAACTCCAGGGTCTCGGCATCGTCTTGGGCGAACACACTGAAGTTCAGCTTCACTGAACGTTGTCCAGCCCCTATGCACCGCGCCGAATCTGAGCCGAATTCCTGTGCTCGCAGCGATACGCCGTTATCCATCACTAATTCCGCTGCTGTCAGCGTGTGCATTCGGCCCGGTGCCGACCCCATCCAAACCTGCCCTAGATGCCCCGGAATCACGGTATAGTCGAAACCCACCGGATTCGGCTCCGCAGGGAACGCGCTCAAGCCGGCCTGACCACCGATAAACGTCGCATTGTCGACGATCTCTCGCGCTGGCCCGGAGAACTGGAACTCATGAAAGTCGCCATTGACCTTCACCCGCATCGTGTCCACCGCCACACCACTCACGATTCGCTGCACAGCCTCCGCCGGATCCCACCGGTCATGCAGACTCGCACTCTTCAAGTCCGTCGCTAGAGAATACGTCACCGTCGCCCCGATCACCGATCCACTCACCAGCACATTCGAAAACGGCGCATTGATTGCCACCGTCGTAGCATTCGGCAGGCCTGTAACGAACCGCATTTCTCCGCCGAACGTCACGCCTTGGCCGATGCTCAATCCATGCGGAGCCGTAAACGCAATCTGCCTCGCTGTAGGTTGGCTCGCCACCTCGCCACCCGTGAATGCCCGCGCGTCGCCGCCCATTGCCGCCTCGAATAGCGGACCATGCGCCGGCGCCGCTGGAGCATTTCCCCATTCCGTCATCAGCGTATTCAGCTGAAACGTCGTTGACTTCCGAACCCGGTTCGGAAGCCCCGCAAATGTGCGGCTCCCGGTCTTATCCCGGCGCCCCGTCTGCTCCGCCACCTGGCGAACGTCTAGCTTCACCAACGGAATCCGATTCTCCGCCGTAATCGCAGCCGCTTCGCCGAACTCCGTCTCCAGAGCCACGAACGCTCGATGATTGTTCGATGAGATGTAACAAGACATGTTTGATTCACCCGCCCTTTACGACGACAAGTCCACTTCAAAAATCACTTTCGCCATCTGCAGGAAATTCTTCCCGCCGTGTTTCACTGGCTCGATGGTCACTTCATACTGCCCACCGAAGTGCGTGCCCTCGCCCCAACTTCCTCGATTCGCGTCCAAGACACGCGTGACCGCATCCACGTACAACCGCAAGCGTTCTTCAATCCCCTCGATCCGGTCGTGCGACACGCGGATCTCCGCCACCGTACGCACCTTCCCTGAAAACTTCCGAAACTTCTCCTTAAGCTCGTTCCGAATTCGGTCCGTGTACACATGCACAACCGGATATTTCACCACTTGGCTACGCTCACTCAGCTCCATCGAGACGTTCTGATTCAGCACCTGTGCCGGAGTCACCGAGGCCAGGGCCACCCCACTCTCCTCCGCCAACTGTGCCACCACCGAACTCAGTCCGCCTTCCCTCGCACGCAACAACTCAACGACCTTGCGCGTGGTCACGCTCCCCGTGCTCGCCATGACTACCCGCGCCTCGTCACGTTCGATCCCGCCACAAACTGATCTGGACTTTGCCCCTCACCTGGAGTCACCCCTTCAATTAGTCCACCGACAGGCAGCGTGAACGATTGCCCCACCGGAACCGCCGCCGATGTCTGACGCGTCAGCGCCTCCGGCATCAGCCCCATGTACACGTGGAATCCGCTAGCCGCAGTTGGTGGATTCACTGAGCTCACCACAGGAACCGTGCCCGCCGGCGCATCATACGACGTCACCGCACTCGCAAAGCCCTCTTGCCCCGCGGCCGACACCCACGCAACCCTGACGAAATACGTCCGCGCCTCAAACGGCCCCGCCGTGAATCCAAACTCCGGTGCCTCCGCCACGGGCAATGGCCGCCCCACCAGCCCCACTCCGAACTGGAACGTCTGCGCCCGAGCACGCTCGCTCAGCCGCTGATACTCCGCAAATTTCTCTTTGTACCGATCGTTCAGTTGGTTGTGAAACGCGTCCCGATACACAACCTCTAACGTATGTAGCGCATGCCACCGCTTCATCTGCCGCGTCACGACCACATCCGTCACACCCACCGTCCGCCGCGAATCGAAGCGACCCACCAAGAAGTCCAGCACTTCCTGGGAGACTTCCTCCGTCGCAAGCGCCAGCTTTACATCCAGGTCAATCGCTTCCCCATTTGCGACGCTCAGAATTGCCGACTCATATGCCCGCAAATCCTCCGTCGTGTTCGGACTTCCATCCGTCAGCAGCATCGCCTATTCCTCCAAATCCGCTTTCCCGTCCACGATCAACCGTGCAGCCACAGCGCGCGTCACCATCGTTTTCAGCCCCTTGCGTCCCGCTTCAGGAGTCTTCCGGCTGACAACAGTCACAAACGGCTCCACAATCCCGGCTTCCACTTCCCGAACCTTCCGGTAGTACTCGCGCAATTCCATCGCGTCCCCCAAACGAAAAGGCGAGCGCCGAAGCGCCCGCCCAGTCTGACTTCTGACTCCAAACTTCTTAGCTGCGAACCTGAACCGCATGATTGTTCCGGAGAATGCCACAACCATACAAGCAGTCCACAGTGAATTGCTGAGCCAGCGTGTTCGGCTGGTAGCTCATGGTCACGCGCATACCGAAATTGCCCAACTCCGCGTACTCGGCGATCGCACCGGTACCCGGCAGAGGCTGTGGCAAGCGACGAACCACCAAACCGATCGCGTTCTTCGCGAAGGCCAGATTGTTGGTCGTCACCGGCGCGCTACCAGTCTTCATCACCAGTTGCGATCGGAAGATGTAGAAGTCCTTCATCTTGCCAACTGAACCATCCACCAGCGCGCGCAGACCCGCTTCGCCCGCCGTGCTGTATTCGCTGAAGCGCGGAATCTGGCGCAAGGTACCATATGTCGCCGGATCAACCACCAAGTATTTCGCCTGATTCGAGGGAACCTTCGCAGAGAACAGCGCCGTCTCCGCCGAATCCACAACAGCTTCAGTGATCGCCGTGCCGGCGGTACCTACCGGGGTGTTCGACGTAAAACCGGGATACAGACTAAGCAGGTCCGTTTCGATCCGTTCCGCCAGTGCCACCACCGCCGGCTGCATGTACAGCCTCAGAAGATCCGGAACCGCCAGCACTTTCGTCACGTCAGGAACCATGAAGGTCGCTTCCGCGTGCGTCGTCAACTGAATCTGCGCCGTTGTCAGCGTCGGATTCTGTGTCGTGACCGTGCCGCCTTCCGCCAGATTGTTCGCAGTCATCGTCGGTGGCAACGGGACATTGATCGTGTCTCCTGCCTGCGCCAGCGACGCTTCGTAATCGCGATTGACCAGGTTCCCCATCACCAGGTTCCCCATCAGAGCCGGTAGCGCATCCGCGGCCACCAGCTTCACAATCGCGTTAGCCACGTTCGTTGATGTGATTGCTGCCATGTTCTTATTCCTCCACTCTCTTTCTGTCCACTAACTCAATCGAGGCCCTACCAGCCACCGCGCAACGTCTGTGACGCCACCCGCGCGATCTCCTGCCTCACTCTGTCCATCTCTTCCGCGCTCATCCCCGGCCGGATCTTGTCCAAATCGATCCCACCCCCAGAAGCACTCTCACGCTTGCCGGACATCGCGCCCGAGCCCCCTAAAATCCGCGCAGGCATCAACTCCGGATTTTCCGCGACAAACTTGGCCAGATACTCCCGCACCTGCTCCCCAGACGCCTGCTTCAAATCTTCTTTCACCGCTCGGAATGCCAAGTCCACTTTGGCCACACCCAACTTCTGCAGTTCTCCGCGAATCGCCGAAACCCGCTCCGCCTCTTGAGCTGCCGCCGTGAGTTCATTCACCCGCGACTCCAGACCTTCCCGCAGCTTCCGTTCCTCAGCCAACTCGTTCATCAGTGTCTGTAGTTCTTCCATGTGTGTTCATCCGTAGCTAGACGTTATGCCGCTTCGATTTCCCCCACGACCCGGTCCTTCACATCCTGCCGGGCGTCACAAAGGTACTTGAGCGCCAATTTCTTGAAGACTTCCTTCTTCAAGGTCGGCGACACCAAGCCCAATTCCAGCAATGCTTTCGCATCTTCAAGCTCACTACCGAAATCCGCGATATCAAATTCGTCCAGGCCGGTCACATTCACATGCAGCCCGTCCTCGCGAGCTTCATCGATCGCGTACAACACCCGCCGGATCTGCTCCTTCATCGCATCGCCGTACGACCGCAGCACTTCCACCGTGATCGCGAAATCACGTTGCTTCGCAGCCGCACTCTGCCGTCCCGTCGCATCCAGCGCCCCGCCCACCTGCGTCAGATAACACACGCGGTAGATCTCTTCCTGGAGTCGAACAAGGTTGTCCGCAGCAATCTGGTAAACTTTGCCCTCTGGCTCCGTCCACCCGAACCGATCTTCGGGCCCCAACTGGATGTAGTAGCTCTCGCCAACCATCTGACTGAACTCGCGCTCACTGAAGATTACAGGCATCGCGAACAGCCCCATCGTCAACGCCCAGCTCAGTGCGTTGCTCTTATTGAAGTGCTCCAACTGCAGAGAACCCGCACGATTCAACAACCACTGGCCTTGACTCAAGTTCAACTGGAACAACGGCACACGATGCAGCTTCGCCAGCCCGTGACGTCCCTCGTTCTCCCGCACCACCGGACCTTCGGCCCGTTCCTGCCGGAACACCCGAAATGTCTCCCGGTCGTAGTAACGCCACACCGTCTCAGTACGCCACTCTGTATCGTCGATGCTCGACTTCTTCACACAAGACGTCCGCACCACCGCCCAGTCCAGTGAGCCTTGATCGTCGTAGTTCCAGTTGATGACGTCCTCGCTCCGATACGGCACCAGATACGCTCGCGACACGCCAAGCGCCTCTTCTTCCGCACGCGTCCCCGCCACACTCGCACTCCGCGGAAAGTCCACCAACACCCAGCTCGAACCCGTAACTAAACCTTCGGCAAACTGTGCCCGGAAGAAGTCAGACAACGCCGTCCCCTTAAGATCAGCGTCCTCCGTCAACTCGGAAAAATACTTCCGCCCCGGCTCGTTCACGCCCAGATACGTCAACCCCGGTTCACGACGGAATAACGTCGCCGTGTACCAGTCCACAATCGAACCGATGTAGTTCTCATAGAACACACGATTCAATCGTTCCGCGTAGACATCCCCCGGCTCTCTTTGCCGCCGGATCAGATACTCCCCCGCGTTGGCCTTCAGTTGATCGCCGCCTGCGTACAAGTCGCGATACTTTCGCCACGTCGTTTTTTTCGCGACGTACTCCGGATGTTCCTGGTCAATATCGAACACGTGTCTTCTCCTAGACCAACCTCTCCCGTCCCAATCCCACTTGCGGCTTCTTTCCAAACTCCTGCCACACCAGGTACCCCAGCGCATCCGACAGATGCGTCCGCTTCGGATCCCGCTCTTTATCGATCACCTGCGACCCCTCTTTGTAAGCAACCTGCTCGAAATCTTTGATCAGTTCCTTGCAACGCGGATCCACGAACAACATTCGCTGCCCCGCCGCGCTCCCCAACTTGGCGTTCACCAGCCCGACCCGCAATTGCACCGCAGGATTCGACGACGGCACCCTCGTTGACACCGACCCATATGCCCCGCTCCGAAACGAATCCTTCACGACCGTGATGTCCGACAGTCCTGTCGTCTGACTTCGCGCTCCTGACGCATCCGCGAACACCTGCAACCCGGCCGGATGCGGTGGATACCGCCGCTGAAACTCATCACACGCATCCATCGTCGTCGCCCGGCTCAGAACGATCTCGTCGAACACCTGGACCCGATCCCCGATCACCTGCGCCACCACCGACGACATCGGATCCACGTTGAAATCCAACGCCCACAGCAGCGGAACTTGCGGATCCAGCGTCACCTCCGTCACGTTGGCCCCCCGCTCGAAAGAGTCATACACGCGCCCGGCCTTCAAGTGCAGGTAGTCGCCCATGACCTCTTGCTGGTAAAACCGGGGATCGTAACTGTGCTTCAACCGTTCGTAGTAGTCCGGAATCCGCTCCAATAGATACCGGTTCTCGAACGGCTTCGCCAACACCGTCTCGTATCCTTCAATGCAGCCCCGCACAAACCGCTCATAGACCCAGTCGTAGCCCTTCGGAGTCCACACCGCGAAGCCGCACAACTCCGTCGCCTTCGGATCGCGCAGGCGACCCTCTAAGCGCAGCCATGCATCCTCCGACGTATACGTCAGTTCATCCAGCCCGAACCAAGCCAGGTTACTTCCGCGCAGGCGCTCAAACTCCTCCACCGCACGAAACAGAATCCGTGACCCGACCTCCGGAATCACCAGATAGTTCTCCCCACGATTCACTGTGAACTCGATCCCCAGTGATTCCAGATACTCGGTCAGCGACGCAATCGTTGCATCCCGCAACATCGGATATGTCGGAGCTCCGATCAACCCCGTTCGCCCGTGATTCCGGTACGCAAGTCTCACTGCTTCCGCACACAGGGCCTGCGTCTTGCCCGACCCCACCGGCCCCGAAAACCCCTTGAACCGCGCCTTCGATTCGTGAAACTTCTTCTGCGAAGGCAGCAGCCGATAGCCTAGGTTTCGCTCGACGACTCGGATTCGTCCATCCAACGAACTCGAATCTCTCTTGGTTCGTCTAGTTCCAGCTCTTTTTGCAACTGGACTAGCTTGATATAGTCCCCCAGCGTGACCTTCAACCCCTCCGCCTTCAGCTTTTCCTCTACGTCCGCCAATAACTTCTTGACCACCTCGGCCTGTCCGCTGCCCTTTGATTTCGTCATCAGCGTCCCTCACGCACACGAAAGTACGCGCACACCTCCGGCTTGCCGACCGTTTATTTTGGGATCTACTTCAGAAGGAAGGAAATACAGTTACAGATCTACGCGTGTTCGCGTCTCGCACTACCCTAAATCCAGGCAATCACCGGGGTCCGCAACGAAAACTCCTGCAAGTTGCGCCAGTTGTTCTGTTCCGTATTCTGCACCAGCGTCACGCGCTCTACCGCGAAGCTCCGCTTGCCTTCATACGCCTGCCACTTGGCCGCGGCCACATCCGTCGCCTTGTTGACCGCATCGCCATCTAAGCCCTGCGCCAGTGTCACATGCGGATGATAGTAGAACATCTCCAGGTGCTCACATGCCCCGCGATTCAGCACCCGATGCAGCCGGATCAGCGTCGCCGAACCATCCCCGATCGACAAGTGCACTACGCGAGAAGCTGGAAACACGCACACCTTGCCGAGTTGCACGTCAAAGGTGAATTCGCTTTCAAGCACCGCCGCGATCTCCGTACAGGCTTGTTCGACAGGCGACTGAATGGGCCTCGGCGGCAACAAAGTCACGTGCCCACGTGCCGTACTTCCAGGCTGGATCTCCCGTCGCAGGGCATCTACAAACCCAGCCAACGGCTCTGGCAGGTAGGCCACTAACGAAAACGAGTTGATCAGGGAGTCAGTCCCCGTTCCATCCATTGCGAGACTATTGTATCGCGACAGAACTGGGGTCAGTTTCGGCCGGAACAGGCATCTGAGGCTTCATCTCCGGCAAGACCCACTGCGCTTCTTCGAACCCCACAAACTTCAGGATCCGCAGCGACCCGTTGGCCTCCAGTATGTCGCCGACTTCCAGCGCCTCCGGCGTCTCCCGCAGCGCGAAGAACGCAGCGTAAGGTGACGTCGACTCCACTGTTCCCGCAGCTTCGTAATCGCGTGGCTTCACGTTCGTTACCCCGCTCACATGCGGTGCGAACCGGAAGTGCTGCCGCAAGTGCGCTCTCAGCTTGTGGATCTGGTAAGTCATGATGCTCCGCTTATTATCACCCAAAACAATTTCGAATGGAAATGGTTTTACCAGCCCTGAGCATCCTCGATACCCTGTTGAATCCATCGTTCCACATCCATCTGCGTCCCCCACAGCGTCGACTTCAGATCCCCCAAAAGTTCCCGCGGCTCCCGCACGCGCAGATCCACGCCCGTCGGCACCGTATCTGATTTCCCGGCCACACCCCGAAACGCAGCCACCAAAGGCCCCAACAACGGAGACGGAAACTTCCCCAGCACCTGCAATCCTTCGATCTCCGTTGCCCCCAACTCTACCGCCGCCCACACCGGCAGCGGAGCCAGAAGCCCCCCATCCGTGCACCACCGCCCGCCGATCTTCACCTGAGGCATCGCCAACGGCACCGCGCACGACGCAGCCAGATGCCGCCACGTGATCTCCTCGTCACGCGCGATCCACGCCTTCATCGTCAGAATGTCCGTAACCGTCACCGCCAGCGGACGTCGAAGAGAGTAGTGCTGCATCCATCCCTGAAGCGTTTTCTCCAACTCCTGCAACCGCCGGAACGCCGGATTGCGCCAGATCGAGATCAACTCCTCAGGGTCCACCCCGCACGCAATGAGGTACCCGTTCAGGGAACCGATCGACGCGCCAACGATCAGATCTGGCTCAAATCGTTCCGCCAGAACGCTCCATGCGCCCGCCTGCCACGCCCCAAACAGCCCGCCTCCCGACAACACCAACGCTTTCATTATTTGACCGGGTCCTCTCGAACGCGGAATACTGACTAATGAAGCAATCCGCCACATGAAGTATGTCATCAGTCTCGTGATTCTCGCTCTGCTCGGCGTCGGCGTCTGGCAGGCTCTCGAATGGCGCAACCAACCGCCCGCGATCGCCTTCGCCGAAGCCACCCGCACGGACATCGCGAGCGTCGTTTCTACCAACGGCAAAGTCGAACCTTCCGAATCCGCACAGGCCCGCGCGGAAACCGCAGGCCGCGTCGACAAGATCCTAGTGAAGCTCCGTCAACAAGTGAAAGCGGGCGATGCGCTCGTCGAACTCGACACAGCGCAACTTCGTCACGATCTCGAAGCCGCCGAAGCCCGCATCGCCGCAGTCCAGGCCGATCTCGACCTCATCAACAGTGGTGGCCGACCCGCGGAGCGCGTCGCGCTCCAGACGCAAATCGACCAAGCCAATGTCGAACTGAAATCAGCTCGCGAGGAATATGACCGTGAAGCCCGCCTCGAAGCGAAGCAAGCCTCTACCCGCGAACAAGTCGCCTCACGCAAGGCCCGTGTCGACTCTCTGGAATCGCAGATCCGAGGCCTCCAGCAACGCATCGCGGCGATCATCGCCCCCACGGATCGCCGCCCGCTCGAACTCCGCCAACAGCAGGAAACCGCCGCACGCAGCCAGATCCTGGAACGCATCAAACAGAGTACCGTTCGAGCCCCCATCTCGGGCACTGTGTACCAGTTCGATCTGAAACCCGGAGCTTACCTCAACCCCGGCGACGTCGTGGCATCCATCGGCCGCCTCAGCGATGTGCACGTCACCGTCTACGTCGACGAACCCGATCTGGGCCGCGTCCGCACCCGCATGCCCGTGACCATCACCTGGGATGCCATGCCCACCCGCACCTGGACCGGCCTTGTCGATCGCCTGCCGACCCAGATCCAGCCGCTCGAAACACGTCAAGTCGGTGAGGTCCTCTGCATCATTAAGAACCCCGACCAGGACTTGCTCCCTGGCACGAACATCACGGCGCGCATCGAGTCTGAAGTGGTGAAGCAGACGATCACCATCCCCAAAGAAGCCGTCTTCCGCGAAAACGGCGAGACGGGCGTCTACGTTCTGAACGGCGACAAGCTTGAATGGAAAGTCGTCACCCTCGGCGTCAACAACACCACGCGCACCGAAGTGAAGGAACTCAAGGAAGGCGACAAGATCGCCCTCCCCTCGGACCGCACCCTCACCAATGGCATGCTGGTCACCGTCGCACAACCGCAGTAGAAGGTCGCGTCACTTCCGCAAGTACACGTAGATGTTCCGAATCGGAGTCCCGTCGTACTTCAGACTCTCGAACGTCACCCTCAACTCATTCGGCGACACCAACTCCCGCTCCGAACGAGCCACCACCTGCCCGGCGTGCTTGATCGTCGCTTCCGATTTCAGCGGCGTGATCTGCGACATTCGAATCTCGTCCATCGTCTCCGATCCCGTCACTGTCTGAGCCTCGCCATCGAAATTCATCGGAAACTCCACCGTCCGCGAAGACCCGTCCTTCTCCACAGTGATCACCGTAGCGATGATCCCCTTCTCCGTTTCCCGATACACCCGCGTCTGGCTTCGCGGAGCCGTACCCGGCTCAAAGTGAGATCGTGAAAGATCCAGCACCCACGTGCCCACCAGCAGATCACTACCTCGGAGGGGCACGCTGCTCAAGACAATCAGCAGAAGCGAAACAATCACCCGCATTCAGCCTCCTTTCGGCCGCAGCCGAAGGCCGCAGCCCGAAACCGCCCGCAGTATACGCCTGTCCTGTGCCCAAGACAACCCGTACACCTGACACATTGCCCTGCGGTAGAATCACCCCCAGGACCATGCCCATTAACCTCGAACCCGTCGACGTCGCCGTCATCGGCCTTGGAGCCGCAGGAGGCCTCGCCGTGCTCCCCCTCGCCCGCGCCGGCAAGACCATCGCTGGCATCGAAGCCGGTACCTGGATGGACCCCGCCAAGGACTACCACGCCGACGAAATCTACAACAACGTTCGAGGCCAGGTCACCACCGGCACAAAAGTTGGCCGCGAAATCCCGACAGTGCGAACATCCCCCACGCAGCCAGCGCGACAGGCCGCAAGTCATCCGATGATGAACGCCATCGGCGGCACATCGATCCACTACCACGCGCAAAGCTGGCGCTTCACGCCCTGGGATTTCCAGGTTCGCAGCCGCTCCATCGCCCGCTACGGAGCCACCGCCATCCCCACCGGATCCACCGTCGAAGACTGGCCACTTACCTACGACGAACTCGAGCCCTTCTACGACATCGTCGAGCGTGAAATCGGCGTCTCCGGCCGCGCCGGCAATCTCAAAGGCAAGCTCACCGGCAAAGGCAGCCCCTTCGAAGGCCCGCGCCAGAACGAATACCCGATGCCGCCCCTACGCGACACCGGCTTTACCGACCTCATGATGAAGGCCGGCAAGGACCTCGGCTGGGCTCCCTTCCGCGGACCCGCCGCCATCAACTCCGTCAACTATCAAGGCCGCAGCCCATGCGGCTATCACGGTTACTGCGATCGCGGCGGTTGCCATCTCAACGCAAAGAACTCGACTGCCGTCACCACGATCCCCGCCGCGCAGAAGACCGGCAACCTGAAGATCTTCGACAACGCCCACGTCACCCGCATCGTCTCGGATCGCGATGGCCGCGTTACCGGCGTGCTCTATCGCCGCAACAACGAAGACTACTTCCAGCCCGCGAAAATCGTGATGACCGGCGCCTACGTCTACGAGAACGTGCGCCTGCTGCTGCTCTCGAAATCCGAGCGTTACCCCAACGGCCTCTCGAACAACCACGGCCAGGTCGGCCGTCACTACTTCGGCCATCAGATGGGATCTGTGCAGGCCCTGTTCCCGTTCGACATCAACACCTGGTACGGAGCCATCGCCCAAGGCGTCGTCATCGACGAATGGGCCGACGATAACTTCGACCACTCCGGCATGGGTTTCATCGGCGGCGCCAGCATCCACGCCTATCACGAACGTCACCCCATCACCGCCGCTTCGATGTCCACCTGGGGTAAAGCCCCGCAGTGGGGATCCGCCTGGAAGAAGTTCATCCACGACAACGCCGACCGCCAGACGCAGGCCTACATTCAGTGCAACACCTTCCCCTACGAGGACACGTATCTCGACCTCGATGACACCGTGAAGGACCCGCTGGGCGACCCTGTCCTGCGCATCACCAACCCGACGCATACGAACGAGCAACGCGCGGCATCCCACGCCTCCGAAAGAGCCCGCGACTGGTATCGCAAAGCCGGAGCCGTCGAAGTCTCCGGTGGAGGTGGCGGCTTCGGCGGAGGCGTCTCGACCCACGCCATCGGCGGCACGCGCATGGGCGATGACCCCGCACGCAACGTTGTCGATCGCTGGGGCTTCTCCCACGAAGCCCCGAACCTCGCCATCGTTGGCGGCTCCGTCATGGGCACCATCGGCTCCCGCAACCCGACGCTTTCGTTCCAGGCGCTCGCCTGGCGCACCGCCCAACACCTGCTCGAAAACTGGAGCAAGATCGCCGGATAAGACGCCTGATAAAGCGGTAACCTGTAGCCATGCATCGCCTCGCCATCGCGTGTCTGTTCGCCGCCGTGGCGAGCGCGCAATTCCAGATCCCGATCCCCGGCCAGCGCCCTCGCACTGGCACGCAAGTGCCCGGCTCTCCGCGCCCAGGCTCGCCAGGCTCGCAGAGACCGGGATCTACGCGCACGACTACCACGCGCGAAGAGGTGAAGCGTCCGCCCGACACCACCTTTGGCATCCTCCGCCGCCTCGACCGCAAACAGATCATCGTCGAATCCGACGATCACCGCATCCTCACCTACCGCATCGGTGACGACATCCGGCTCGACGAATCCAAGTTCCACCCCGGCGATCACTTGATCGTCGAATCCGTCTCCGATGACGAAGGCTTCTACACCGCCACCAACATCGAATGGAGTGAAGCAGGCAAGCCCGAAGAACGCGCCGCCGCCGAACATCCTCTCGAAGATGGACTACTCCGCCAAGAGCCGCCTGAGCCCAAAGACGACGAGACCATTGCCGCCGCACGCACCGCTGCAGTCGAGTTCCTCGATTCGCTGCCCAGTTTCCAGGTCAAGCGCAACACCACACGCTACATGCAGCAAGGCGCACGCTCCCCGTGGCAGGCACAGGACGTCGTTACCTCCACGCTCGCTTTGAAAGACGGCAAAGAGGCCTACACCGACGTCCGTATCGGCAACAAGAAGGTCGACAAGGACATGCAAGAGATCGATGGCCTGCGCTCCACCGGCGAATTCGGGGAGATCCTCGCCGACCTCTTCGATCCCTGGACCGCCGCAGCCTTCAGCGCTCCCGCACGAGCCGACATCAAAGGCCGACGCGCCTACAAGTACAAGTTCGAAGTCGCACGTGAGCGCAGTTCCTGGCGCATCATGTCCCCGGCGCAACAATACTTCGCCGCCTACGGTGGAGCCGTGTGGATCGACCAGGACACCAACCGCGTCCTACGCCTCGAAATGCAGGCCCGCGCGTTGCCGAAGAAGTTTGACTTCGACACTGTCGAGATGACGCTCGACTACGACTTCGTCCGCCTCGATGCCGGCAAGCAGTTCCTGCTGCCCACCGAAGCCGAAGCCCTAAACTGCATTCGTGGCACCACCGTGTGTATGCGCAATGCAACCTCTTTCAGGAACTACATTAAATTCACCGCCGAATCCGGCATTATCTTCGACGAATCCAAATAAGCGATGCAGACAACTTTTGAAGACGCGCACCTCATCTTTGGACGCTGGCAGGAAGAAGCCCGCCCGCTGCGCGTGAAATTGATGAGCAACCGCCTCGTGTTTGAAGCCACTGGCACAGTGGGCGAATATACTTTCTCGATGCTCCAGTTGAACGGACCGGCTTGGCAGTTCACCGTCCCCATCGAAAGCGCTGAGTTCCAGTTCTCTGACCCGCGCGAGATCCCCATCGCAGCAGTTCGGGATCTAGAAACCACGAAATACGAATTCGGCCTCGCCATCGCCCTGCCAACCGGCGACCGGCTGGTGTTGCTCGAAATCAAGAGCGCCGAAGAAGAATCGGCCTCTACCAACGACGACGATCTCGTCTAACGGCAGCCGTTCCGTTCGTAGGCATCTTTGATCTTGCCGGACGCCTCGGTCTGCCACTGCATGTTGCTGGGCGAATCAGCGCCCCCGCACGCCAGCGGACGCACATGATCCACCACGTAGCCGGGACATGCACCGGAGGTCTTGCCCGTGCTCGGGCACGGATGCGACTTCACGAACGCACTGCGCTCAGCCGGGTCACGCTTCGATGTGGACTTCGGCAACTTCGCTGCTTTCGGAGGCTTCGGAGTGCGAATCCTGGGCGTGCTCACCTTCGGCGCGTGAATCTTAGGAGCCCGAGGCGCGGACGCGCGCGGCGCGTGATAGGTGGAACCACCCTTCGGCGAAGCCATCACCAGCGCCGCCGCAACGAAGAAAAGGACAATCTTCATAGCAGGTACGCCCAGCATACACCCGCTGATACCAAGCCGCTCGTGTCAGCCAACGGGTACCCAGACTACCCCCGCTCGACGATAAAGAACCCCGTCTCCACGCGCCCCGCCGAGATCCGGTTCCAAATCACCCGAGCTTTCCCCGTCGCCTCGGCATGCCCAAACTCCACCACCTGCCCGGGCTCGAAGCTTGACTCCGCGTGAGCCATGCGGAACCCGCTCGCGCTCACGTCCACCAACTGACCTTCGATCTCCCCGCGAACGCCACACACGCGCACGTTGCCCTTCGCCGCACGCCGAGGTTCTCGGCGTTGCTCCCGCGGATCGGAGGGAGAGGTTCCATGCAACACGACGGAGTCCTTCACATCACCCCCAGCGGCTCTTGCACGGGCTCCGTCTGATACTGCTTCAACTTGCGGCTCAGGGTCCGCCGCGAAATCCCCAACTGATCGGCGGCCCGCTGCTGGTGCCCGCCCACCTTGGCCAGCGCTTCAAAAATCATGCGCCGTTCCATTCCGTCCAGATTCGACTCATCCACGCCTACAGCCACAGACAGCGCCCGCACGCTGGACCGTATCCGCAAATCCTCGGCATCCACAACAGAACCCGCGGCCAACACGGCGGCCTGCACCACCGTATTCCGCAGTTCGCGAATATTGCCCGGCCAACTGTGCGATTCCAACAATGCAACCGCCGAACGCGTCAACGTCATGCCCTCGTCGTGCTGATGAAGGAAATAGTTCGCCAGTGCGCCGATATCTTCCTTGCGCTCCCGTAACGGCGGGACCGTCAACGTCACCTGGCTCAGTCGATGATACAGGTCTGCGCGGAACCGGCCTTGCTCTACCGCTTCCTCCAGATCCCGATTCGTCGCCGCCACCACGCGCACATCTACCGCGACCTTCTTCACGCCGCCCAGTCGGTAATACGGCACTCCGTCCAGCACACGCAGCAGCTTCACTTGCATGCGTGGATCGAGTTCGCCGATCTCATCCAGGAAGATCGTTCCCTGATGCGCCATCTCGAACAGGCCGGGCTTCGCGGTATCGGCTCCACTGAAGGCGCCCTTCTCGTGGCCGAACAGTTCGCTCTCCAGCAGTTGCTCCGGCAGCGCCGCGCAACTCAGATCCACCCACGGCTTCTGCGATCGCCGGGAATAATGATGCACTGCCCGCGCCACCATTTCTTTCCCCGCCCCGCTCTCGCCCGAGATCAACACCGATGCGCCTGAACGCGCGATCTTCTCCACTTGGGCCATTACCCGCGTCATGACCTCGCTGGCCACGATCGCGCGCATGCCCAGGAAGACCAAGTCTTCGCTTCCCATCCGCGGCTGCTGATATCCGGACTGCATCTGTACTCTCTAACTATCGCTGGGAGTAGTCTTCTCGGCTCTCCGACAAACACCTTAGGCGCCCTCTGAAATCGCACGGCTTCCCTGAGACAACTTGTCCCACGACTTTCCCTCGTTCGCGACAAACTGTCCGCGCCGCACGCCCGGACGCTGTCAAAACATCAGCAAAAGCGCAGATTTCCGTTTGGTAGCCCACGTGCATCTCAAGGTACTCCAGACCATGAGTTCGAATCTTGAAAACGAGCACAATCCGCCACCGGTGGCGCACCTGCCGTCTTCGCCGACCATCACGCGCTTCCGCAGCGTGGTCATCCTCACGGGAGTCGCGTTCCTAGCCGGCAGCCTCTTCGTGTGGAACTCGCCGGACCTGCTCAAGTACCTCACCTTCCTGGCCGTCTCCTTAATCGTCGCCGCCGCCCGCGTCACCTCCCCGTCCGGAGCCATAACGCTCTCCACGACGCTGGCGTTACTGTTGTTCGGCGTTGCGGAATTCACCGTGTCGGAAACGATCTTTATGGCGGGCATCGCCACCCTGCTGCCCGGATTGTGGCGTCACATGCGCACCAAACAACAGGCCTACCTCGCATTCGAAGCCTCGTTGACCATCGCCGGAACCGGATGCGCCGCGCTCGTGTTTGCGTCCACCACGCTGCAGGATTTAGGGCTCAACCTGGTCTTGCGCCTTCTCCTCGCAACGCTAGTATTATTCCTGATCGAAAGCACCAGCCGCATCGGAATATTTGCCACAGAAAACAGTCTTTCCTTCCGACAGACGTGGCGCACCGACGTGGCTTGGGCCCTGCCCTACTATTTCGGTGGAGCGCTCCTGGCCTTTGTGATGACAACCATGAGCTCCGTGCTCGGCTGGGCCACGGTCGTTGCCAGCGCCCCTGCCATCTACCTGGTCCTGCGCGCCTATCGCCTCTATCTGCACCGGCTCGAGGACCAGAAGAAGCACGCCGAAGAAATGGCGTCGCTCCACTTCCGCACCATCGAAGCCCTGGCGCTCGCCATTGAGGCGAAAGATGACACCACGCACGACCATCTCCAGCGCGTCCAGATCTACGCTACCGAATTGGCCCGCGAACTCGGACTCACGCCGCAAGAAAAGGAAGCCCTGCTGGCAGCATCCGTGCTGCATGACATCGGCAAGCTCGCCGTCCCCGAACACATCATCTCCAAACCTGGCCGCCTGACTCCCGAAGAGTTCGAAAAAATGAAGGTGCACCCGGTCGTCGGCGCGGAAATCCTGGAACGCGTGCGCTTCCCTTACCCGGTCGCGCCCATCGTCCGCACCCATCACGAAAAGTGGGATGGCACCGGCTACCCGGCTGGGATAAAAGGCGAAGCGATCCCCATCGGTGCGCGCATCCTGTCCGTGGTCGATTGCCTGGACGCCTTAGCGTCCGACCGCCAGTATCGCCGTGCTCTCCCGCTCGATCAGGCCATGGAAATCGTGAAATCCGAATCCGGCAAGGCCTTCGATCCCCGCGTAGTGGAAGTCCTCAGCCGACTCTACGTCGACCTGGAAAAGAAAGCCCAGCGCGCCACGCCGTCTAAGAAAGACAAGTTATCCAAGAACGTAAAGTTTGAACTCGGCGAGGCTCCGGCCGCCGGCTTCGAGCAGGCCAAGGCCGCCTCTCCTGTCGGCGACGCCACCCAACAGCCGGTCGATTTCCTGCACTCCATTGCCAGCGCCCGCCAGGAAGTCCAGGCACTCTTTGAAATCTCGCAGGATCTCGGTACCTCGCTCAGCCTCGACGAAACCCTGTCGCTGCTCAGCGTCCGCCTGCGTCGCATCATCCCGCATCATTCGCTAGCCGTCTGGCTCCGCGAAGGTGAAACGCTTGTCCCGGCCCATGTCAACGGGGAAGATTTCCGGCTCTTCTCCTCTCTCGCCATTCCCGTTGGCCAGGGCCTCTCCGGCTGGGTTGCCGAAAACGGAAAACCGATCGTCAACGGCAACCCCACCGTGGAATCAGGCTACCTGAACGATCCCACAGTAACGTCCACCCTGCGATCCGCCGTGGCCGTGCCCCTCGAAGGCAATGGCTGCAACGTCGGCGTCCTCTCCCTGTATCACGCCGATCGCGACGCCTTCTCCCGGGATCACCTCCGCATCCTGAACGCAATCAGTTCCAAAGTCGGCATGGCCATCGCCAACGCCCAGCGCCTGCAGCAGGTCGAAACCACCACCACAGTCGACCTCCTGACATCGCTGCCCAACGCCCGGTCCCTATTCCTCCAGCTGGACTCGGAACTCGCGCGCGCCAAACGCGCCAACACCCCGGTCACCGTGCTTGTCCTGGATATGGACGGCCTCAAAGGCATCAACAACCGCTTCGGCCACATCCAGGGCAACCGCATCCTCGGCCAGGTCGCCACGAACCTGAAAGCCTCCTGCCGTGAATACGACTTCGTCGCTCGCATGGGTGGCGATGAGTTCGTCGTCCTTCTGCCGGGCATGCGGCCCACAGAAGCCAAGGACCGCATAGAAGAACTCCGCCACGTCGTGGCCGAAGCAGGCCTCTCGACGCTCCACGACGAGCCCCTGACCATCAGCATCGGCCTCGCCGCCTTCCCTCGCGACGGAGCCGACGCCGAAACCCTGTTGGCCGAAGCCGACCGTCGCATGTATCAGGAAAAGCTGGATCGCAAAGCCGCCCAGAGAAACCCTGTGAATAAACCTGTTGACATGTTCGCCTATTCTTCGCTATGATCTTTTCCTAGGCGAACACCTAGCGAAATGAGAGGCGAAAATGTCTTCCAACATCCGCATTGGTACCGCAGGTTGGTCTTATCCCCACTGGAATGGCGTGGTGTACCCCAAGACGCATGGAACCGGTTTTCATGCCCTGGAGTTCATGTCCCGGCACGCAGATGCCGTAGAAATTAACAGCTCCTTCTATCAAGCACTTAAGCCGGAGATCGTCAAGCTCTGGGCGAAGAAAGTCGAACGGAACCCCAACTTCCAGTTCACCGCCAAGCTCCACCAGCAGTTCACCCATCAGCGCATCGTGCAGGATGCCGAAGTCGCAGCCTTCAAGGAGGGTTTGTTCCCCCTGCTGCGCACCAACAAGCTCGGCGCCCTGTTGATGCAATTCCCTTGGGCTTATAAATTTACAGAGGAAAACCGCGACTTCTTAATTAAGCTCCGCCGCACCTTCCGCGAGTTCCCGCTGGTCGCCGAAATGCGCCATTCCAGCTGGTTGGCGGAAGAAGCCCAGGGCATTTTCCTCGACTACAAGATCGGCTTCTGCAATATCGACCAGCCGGCCTACACCCGCGCCATGCCCCCCACCGCCATCCTCACATCGGGCGTGGGTTACGTGCGCCTGCACGGCCGGAATCCCCAGAATTCGCTCGGAGCCTACCAGCCCGGCGCCCCCCGCCTTCGCCAGCACGACTACTTATACTCGGAGGACGAGTTGTCGGAATGGACGGAGCGGATCGAGCGCGTCAGCCGGTTTGCCGAGCGTACCTTTGTTGTGTTCAACAACGACGCGGCGGGCAAGAGCTTCGTCAACTCCCTGCAAATGAGGGAGCTGATGGGGGTCCGCCGCACTCCCGCCCCCCTGGAGTTGCGCCGCAAGTACCCGGTGCAGTTGGAGAATATGGGACCGCAGCAGGCACAACAGTGGCTCTTCCCAGCCGAAGCGGCCTAGGGCTCGCAAGCTGCCGGGAAATCCTCGGACAGTACCTCGACGCGGGTTTGGAACTGGACGGGGTTCAATCGGTATTCAGTGATCGCCGACTTCTCGCGGATGAAGAGGGTAAGGCCACCGGGCGCGGTTCGGATCTCGGTCGGAGTCGCGTGGACGAAGACGTGGCGACCGGTAAGGGCGTCGCTGATCTTGACCGTGCCGGGTGGAATGGACTCGATCCGGAAGTTTCGGATGACAGCGTTCAGCGGGATGCAGTCTGCTTGGGCGTAGCGTCGGACTAACGTACGAGCGGCCTTGTTGGGTGGCTCACCGCAGGAGATCAGAAAAAGAAAAAAGGCGGACCCGAAGGTCCGCCTTTTCCATTGAGACACAAGAGTTACTCGGCCTGTGAGTCTTCGGTAACCGCACCGAGATCTTCGGAGAGTCCACCCGCATACAGCGCGCGGGTTTCTTCGTCGTAGCCCGGGATGGCGTCGAGCGCGTTCTCCACTTCCTGCGGCTCCTCCTCGATGTCCTCGCCGGCGATGCGAACACCGCGGTAGTAGTCGAGTCCGGTGCCCGCCGGAATGAGGCGGCCCATGATGACGTTTTCTTTCAGGCCGCGCAGGTGATCGACCTTGCCGTTGATGGCGGCTTCGGTCAACACACGAGTCGTTTCCTGGAAGCTGGCGGCGGAGATGAACGAATCCGTCGAGAGCGAAGCCTTGGTGATACCCAACAGCACGGTCTTACCGGCTGCAGGTTTGCCACCCGCTTCCATCACGCGGTTGTTCTCTTCGCGGAACTTGAACTTGTCGACCACTTCTTCCGGCAGGAATTCGGAGTCGCCAATGTCTTCGATCTTCACCCAGCGCATCATCTGACGTGCGATGACTTCCAGGTGCTTATCGTTGATGTTCACGCCCTGCAGACGGTAGACTTCCTGGATTTCGTTGACCAGGTACTTCTGCAGGTCCTT
>CANIIC010000021.1 GCA_947467395.1 Bryobacterales bacterium | reverse complement strand
GCGGAAGACGATCTGCGTGACGCCTTCGCGATCGCGGAGGTGCAGGAAGAGGACGCCGCCCAAATCGCGGCGGCGATGCACCCAGCCCATGAGGAGGACGCGATTGCCGGCATCGGAGGCGCGCAGCGCTCCGCAATCATGCGTGCGGCGCATTTCGCCTAGAAAGTCGAGAGGTACTTGTTCCATGTGTATGAAGCCCGATTCTCAACGCCGCGGCGCGGGAAACGGGTAAGCACCATTATCGCAGAGCGAGTGGCGGGGATGCTTGCTCAACATGTTTCTATTTCTGAGAGTGGCCCCGTTCGCGGGGTCTGTTCGTGCAATCCGAATATGTCATAATCGACATAGATTTCATGGCGCTTCGGCAGGACAAACCGTTGGTCTGGTTGAAGGGCGAAGTGCAGACCCCTCCGTTCACCGCGTCGGCACGACTGGAATCGGGACTGCTCTTGCGCCGTTTGCAGCAAGGCGATGGGATCGGTTTACCGCAATCGAGGCCGATGCCGGTTATTGGGCGGCAATGCCACGAACTGCGGATTCGGGATCGGGAGCAGTATTGGCGGATCGTTTACTGCATCGATGATGACGCCGTGGTGATTCTGGAAGTCTTCAGTAAGAGGACCCAGGCGACTCCGATCCACGTGATCGAGCAGTGCAAGCGGCGACTCGCTGCATATCGGCGCGTTGTCGAAGGAGAAGGTCGATGAATAGCAACAAGAAGAAGCGCCTCGAACAGGCAGGCTGGGTGACAGGGAGCGCGGCTGATTTTCTTGGTCTGGATGACGAGGAGTCGCGGTTCATTGAGATGAAGCTTGCGCTGGCTGCCGGGGTGCGGGAACTGCGCGTGAAACGGGGGTTGACGCAGACGGCCCTAGCGACTCGACTGAAGTCGAGTCAATCGCGTGTAGCCAAGATGGAGGCTGGAGACCGCTCGGTGTCGCTAGATCTGTTGGTGCGCTCGTTGTTGAGTGTCGGGGCGAGCTCTGCGGAGATCGCGAAGTGGATCAAGCGGGCCGATGCTGCTCGGGCGGCGTAACGGAATCTGCCCTTCGGTCTATCGGTAACTAACGATGCCAGTTACGAACAATCTCTGGCAGTAGTCCAGCTCGGCCGGCCTCAATTGCCTCGTCAATCCTTGCCGTGATCTCCCTTTCAGGAAGGCCAAGCTGTCGGGCGAGCACAAGAGTGGCTCGGTGCTTCCGGTCGAGCCATCGCCCTGAAACGCCTCTAGCTGCAAGGTCTGCAGTAGCATTGAAAGGGCTCTCTGCGTGTCTCTCTTGTGCTCGAAAAGAAACGAGGCGTAGCTGCCAAGATGTGGCAGGCTTGGCTCGCGACGCACGGCTTCTTCGAACAGGCGCTCTGCTTCCCCGAGGTGGTTCAATTCGCAATAACACTGCGCCAATGATAAGTGGGCGATACCATGTTCCCACTCAGGGTCTTCCTTCAAGAGCGTTTCCCAAAGTGCAGCCGCGCCGATGTAGTCGTGATTCAATTGCGCCGCGAGAGCGTCTCGTTCTATCTGGACGAGCTGGTCTCTTTTGGCGTGGGTCATCCTTGGACTAGTTGGCCTCAATACGCGCGATGAGTTCGGCGCGCGAGAGTTTCACCTGCTCGCCCGTGGCCATCGTCTTCAGCGCGTACTGACCGGAGTTCACTTCGTCGTCACCGATGATCAGCGCAAACCGGGCGCCGCTTTTGTTCGCGACCTCTAGAGCTCGCTTGAGCTTCTTGTCGGTGGAGCGTTCGACGGAGATTCCGGCGGACCGGAGTTCGGCGGCGAGTTCGCCGGCGTGCATGTCGGCGGCGTCGCCCATGGTGGCGAGGAACACGTCGACCGTCGCGGGCGGCTGTTGTGCGGTCTCCTGGACGCTCATGACCAGGCGGTCTTCGCCGATCGAGAAGCCGATGCCGGGCGCGGGGACCTTCGATCCGATGGATTCCGCGAGGCCGTCATAGCGGCCGCCACCCAGGACGGAGTTCTGCGCTCCGAGAGCACCGTGGGTGATCTCGAACGTGGTGCGCATGTAGTAATCGAGGCCGCGGACCAGCCGCGGGCGGACTTCATAGGCGATGTTGCGGTTGTCGAGGTGCGCGCGGACCGTGGTCATGTGCTCCGAACAAGCCGGGCAGAGATGATCCAGGATCGAGGGCAGCGCGTTGATGATGTCCTGATCTTCGGGAACCTTGCAATCGAGCACGCGCAGCGGATTCGTAGTCGCGCGGCGCTGGCAATCGGTACACAGGCTGCCGGCCACGCCTTCGAGCTTCTCTTTCAGCGCGGCAATGAACTTCGGGCGGCAGTGCGAACAGCCAACCGAGTTCACGATCAAGTGGAATCCATGCAAGCCGGTGCGGCGCAGGACTTCGACCACCATCTCAATCACTTCGGCGTCGACGATGGGCGATTCCGAGCCAATGGCTTCGGCACCGATCTGGAAGAACTGGCGATAGCGGCCCTTTTGCGGACGCTCGCGGCGGAACATGGGGCCGATGTAGTAGAGCTTCTTCACGCCCGGGATCTGGTCGAGGCGGTGTTCGATATAGGCGCGCATCACGCTCGCCGTATTTTCGGGGCGCAGGGTCAGAGAGGAGCCGTCGCGATCTTCCCACGTGTACATCTCTTTGCCGACGATGTCGGTATCTTCGCCGACGCCGCGCGCAAACAGGGTGGTCTCTTCGAAGATGGGCGTGCGGATTTCCTGATAGTTGAAGACGCGGAAGACTTCGCGCGCGATGGCTTCGACGCGGTTCCAATCAGCGCTATCGGGAGGCAGAATGTCGCGGGTGCCGCGGACGGCCTTGAGAGGATTCACTAGACTTCCTTGCACTCGTTCTTATAGAGGGCGGCGCGGTCGGCGTATTGTTTCGCGCCGTTGGCGAAGCGCGCCTTCTCGTCTTCGTTGACTTCGCGGCGGGGCTTGGCGGGGGCGCCCATGACCAGCATGTTCGCTTCGACCTGCATGCCTTCGGGGACCAGTGCTCCGGCGGCGACCACGGCCCCTGCGCCGATCTTCGCGCCGTTCAGCACGATCGCGCCGATGCCGATGAGGGCTCCGTCTTCGATAGTGCAGCCGTGCAACACGGCCATGTGGCCGACGGTGACTCGGTTGCCGATGGTGGTGGGGAAGCCCTTGTCGGTGTGGACGACGGTGCCTTCCTGGATGCTGGTTTCGTCGCCGACGACGATCGGTTCAATGTCGCCGCGGAGCGTGACACAGGGCCACACGGTGGAGCGTTCGCCGATGGTGATGTTGCCGATGGCGTGCGCGCCGATGTCGACGTAGGCCGACTCAGCGACTTTAGGAGTGATGCCGCGCAGGGAGCGAATCATAGAGTTTGGGGAACTCTTATTATCGCAGAGCGAGCCGTTTGACTAGAAGTCGTTCAGATAGCGCTCGAAGTCCTGCACGCGGTGACAGTGGGCTCCGGCGACCTCCGCAGTGATACGGCCGGCGCGAACCAGTTCGGCGAGCGACTGTTCCATGGTGATCATGCCCGCGTTGCGGCTGGTGGAGATCGCGCTGTAGAGCTGGTGATCCTCGCCTTTGCGGATCAGGTTGCGGACGCCGGAGGTGGCCATCAGGATTTCGAGGGCGGGGTGGCGAGCTCCGCTGGTGGTGGGTACGAGTTGCTGCGCGACCACCGCGAGCAGCGCGAGTGAGAGTTGTTGGCGGATCTGCGGTTGGTTCGAAGCGGGGAACGAATCGAGGATGCGCGAGACGGCCTGCGACGTATCGTTGGTGTGCAGCGTCGAGAGCACCAGATGCCCGGTTTCCGCGGCGGTCAGCACAGTGGAGATCGTCTCGGGATCGCGCATTTCGCCGACCAGGATCACGTCGGGGTTCTGGCGCAGGATACTGCGGACGGAACTCGCGAAATCGGGCGCGTCGGGGCCGACTTCGATCTGCTCGATCACGCTGTTGCGGTTGGCGTGGATGTGTTCGATGGGATCTTCGATGGTTACGACGTGGTGATGGCGGTTCGTGTTGATGAGGTCGAGCAGCGCGGCGAGGGTCGAGCTCTTGCCGCAGCCCGTGGGTCCGGTGATTAGGATCAGACCCTGGCGCGCGTCGGTCAGTTTGCGGAGGGCGGGCGGCAGGTGGAGCGATTCCAGTGTCGGGACCTTCTCGGGCAATAGGCGGAAGCTCCCGGAGAGCGTGCCGCGCTGATGATGCACGTTGGCGCGGAAGCGACCGATGCTTTCACGGCTGAAGCAGAGGTCGACGGACTTGGACCTGTGCAGCTCCTGTTGCTGTGCGGGGCTAAGGACGGACAGCAGCAGGGATCGCGTTTCTTCGGCGGTGAGCGCGGGTCCGGCGGCGGGCGAGAGTGCACCGGAGAGTCGCAGCATGACGGGTGCTCCGGCGATGATCAGTACATCGGAGGCTCCGCGCCGTGCTGCGCTGGAGAGGATGCGGTCGATGGAGGACGTGTCGACGATCGGGTCGGCAGATGGCTGCGGACCGCCGGGGGCCGAGCGGTTCAGCTCCGCGACAAGGTTCGCCAGCTTGGGATCGTAGCCCGGCACGACTCTAGACTAACGCACGTCCAGTGCGATGAGTGCGCGCGCGGTGGCGTCTTTGTGATCTTGTTGCCACGGGGCTCCGAGCACCGTGCGTTGGTCGGCGATCCATTTGTCCAGTGAATGCTGCGTGCGCGCGGGGACGAGTGTTACGGGTAGTGCAAGCTTCGCGGCCGCAGTGATCAGGGCGTCGTGGTAGATCATCGAGTCGGCTCGCGAGAAGATGCGGTAGTTATTGTGCGCCTCGGCGACGGTTGTGGGGGATTGCGGGAGCGGCGGTTGGCGCAGGCCGATGGCTTGGATCGGGTACTCGGACTGGAGTTGCCGGAGGGCTCGTTCGGCGCACAGGATGGCGGAGGTGCGCACGTGTTTCACGAGATGCTCGCCCTCTTTGGGCGGCATGCCGACGGTCTCGTGATGATAGGGCTGATTGGGCATGGCTGGGTCGAGCAGTTCTACGCGGCGGCGGTCTAGGATCGTTGGCTGGTTGCCGTTGAGTGCGACCGTCACGAAGACGGCCCAGCCGTTATGCGGTGCGACGCCGAGCGCGATCTTCGTCATGCGAGTGCGAGGTTGGCTTTGGGCTTGAGGTCGAGGGCTGCGAATTCGCCACGGTCGAATTTCGGGAACGCGGCGGCTCCGATCATGGCGGCGTTGTCGGTGGACAGACCCGGCGTTGGGAAGTAGACGGGGTAGGGCAGGCGCGCGAGTTGGGCGGCTCGCTGGAGTCCGCTGTTGCAGGCAACGCCGCCGCTGACGATGAGGGCTTGTGCTCCGATCTCGTCGGCGCTGCGGCGGGCGCGTCGGAGGAGTTCTTCGATCACCGTGTACTGGAACGATGCCAGCACGTCGAGCGTGGTCTGCGGGGTGACGCTGAGCCACTGTTCGAGGGTCGGGCGGTGGTGTTCGTCGAGCAACTGCTTACGCGCGGCAAGTTCGTCGGCGAGGTCACGGGCTTGCGACCAGCGCAGGACGGCGGTCTTGAGGCCGCTGAAGCTAAAGTCGAGAGTGTTGCCGCTGGTCATCTTGGCCAGGCCGAACTTCACGGCTCGCGGGTTGCCGTGGTCGGCGAGCAGGTCGACGACGGGGCCGCCAGGGTAGCCGAAGCCGAGCAGTTTCCCGACCTTGTCGAAGGCTTCGCCGGCAGCATCATCTCGCGTCTTGCCGAGCAGGCGATAGCGGAAGCCTTCGGCGACTTCATAGAGATGGGTGTGGCCGCCGCTGACGACCAGTGCGAGGGCGGGGAACTCGATTGGGTTCTGGCTGGCGACGGCGTGGATATGGCCTTCGATGTGGTTCACGGCGATCAACGGCAGCTTGCGGACGGCACAGAGAGCCTTCGCGTAGGTGATGCCGACCAGCAGGGAACCGATCAAGCCGGGGCCTTCGGTGACGGCGATGGCGCTCAGGTCTTCGAGGCGCGTGTCGGCTTGTTCGAGCGCCATGCGCACGGCCGGGGTGATGGCGCGCATGTGTTCGCGCGAAGCAAGTTCGGGGACCACGCCGCCGTATTTCGCGTGGGTGGCGATCTGCGAGGAGATCACGCTCGAGAGAATGTGCGAGCCGTCTTCGACCACCGCGGCGGCGGTTTCATCGCAGGACGATTCGATTGCCAGTATGCGTGCCAACTTCTCAGTCTAACTGGGCGTGGTGAGTTCGCGTTCGAACCACGTCACGTCCCAATATTTTTCGAACTTACGGCCCACTTGGCTGAACGTCCCGATTTCGCGGAAGCCGAACTTGCGATGCAGGGCGGTGGAAGCTTCGTTCGGTTGCGCTACGCCGGCGACGACGCGGTGAATGTCCTGCTTGGCGAGTTCGGCGAACAGAGCTTGATAGAGGCGCGTTCCTAATCCCAGCCCGATGGCGTCGCGGTGACACTCGATGCTCACTTCTACGGTGGTGTCGTAGGCGTCCTTGGCGCGATGACGGGCACTGGAGGCACTTCCGAGAAGGATACCTTGGGCGTCCGCGACGATGATCCGGTGGCGGTTGCCGTCGTTGTGGCTGTCAAACCAAGGGCGCCGTTCTTCGGTGGTGAAGGGCTTGGTATCGAAGGTGAAGTGGGTGTTGGCGACGTAGTAGTTGTGGATGGTAGTCAGCGCGGGCAGGTCCCGGAGCGTTGCGGGGCGGAGAATGACGGCTTCGACCATGCCTCACAGCATAGCTCCGTTAGGATGGTGAGGAGTGCTTCTTTCCGATTTTGATTTTGAATTGCCGCCGGAGTTGATCGCGCAGGAAGCGATCGAGGACCGGTCGGCGTCGCGCATGCTGGTGGTGGATCGGGCGGCGGGAACGTTCACGGATCATGCGTTCCGCGAGTTTCCGCAGTATCTTCGCCCCGGCGACTGCATGGTGATGAACAACACGCGCGTGTTTCCGTCGCGCCTGTTGGGGACGCGCGTGGGCGGGACGGGCGAGGTGGAGATCTTCTTAACGAAGGCGCTCGACGCGGAGTGTTCTACGTGGAACGCCTTGGTGCGGCCGGGTAAGAAAATGCGCGTCGGGGAACGGGTGCGGATCGGGGATGCGCTGATTGCCGAGGTGTTGGATCGAGGCGAGTTCGGAGAGCGCACGGTGCGGCTGGAGTGTGAAGGCGATGTGTTCGCGGCGCTGGAGCGGGTGGGGCATGTGCCGCTGCCGCCGTATATTCGCCGCGCGGACACGGCCGGGGATCGCGAGCGGTATCAGACGGTGTTCGCGAAAGAACGCGGCTCGGTGGCGGCGCCGACGGCGGGGTTGCACTTTACTCCCGAGGTGTTGGAGGCTTGCCGGGCAACCGGGGCGGATATCGCGCAGGTGACGCTGCATGTGGGGTTGGGGACATTCGCTCCGCTGCGTACGGATGTGATTGAGGAAGTGAAGCTGCATCGGGAATCGATCTCGGTGCCTCCCGAGACGATCGCGGCGATGGATCGAGCGAAGCGGGTCGTTGCCATTGGGACCACCAGTGTCCGGGCGATCGAGAGTCCGGAGGGTGTTTCGGAGACCGATATCTTCATCTCGCCCGGGTACAAGTTCCGGCGCACGGGGGCGATGCTGACCAACTTTCATCTGCCGAAATCGAGCCTGCTGGTGCTGGTTTGCGCCTTCGGAGGGACCGAGTTGATGCTGGCGGCGTATCGGCATGCCGTCGAACAAAAATACAGGTTCTTTTCTTATGGCGATTGTATGCTCATAATATAGAGTTACTTTCGTGAGAGGACTGCTCGCACAAGCTCGGAAACGTGTCATCGGACATCTTGTCTTGGACAAGAGCGCGTTGGCATTGGCGATCGGCATGGGCGGCGTGGTGTTGTTGCTGCTGGCCGGGACGCAGATTCTCGATTGGTATTGGCCGGTGCTGCTGACTGCGGTCAGCCTGGGCGTCGGGGTCTACCAGCTGCGAAAGCACATTCCTTCTTCCTACGAGATCGCGCAGCGCATCGACAAGCGGCTGCAATTGGCCGATGCGTTATCGACGGCGACCTACTTCTCCGAACATCCGACGCCAGGCCTGGAAGCGGTGTGTAAGCTGCAGTTCAAAGAAGCGGATCAGTTGGCGTCGAGCGTAAATCTGGAGCAGGCTCTGCCGCTGAAGCGGTCGCCCTTCCTGATTCCGGCGGCGATCCTGCTCGCGGCGGCCACCAGTTTGTTTGTCGTGCGGTATGTGATGACCGGCTCGATGGACTTGCGGACGTCGCTGTTCGAGATGGTCGCCGACACCTTCTTCTCGACACCGGAGGAGCGTCTGGAGGCGCAGGCCAAGCGCGAGGAACTACGCGCCAAGATGTCCGATCCGTCGCAGGCTTCGCCGGATGCGCAACAGGAGCAGCAACTGCCGCCGGATGCCGAGAAGGGCGCGGAGCTGAAGCAGGATCAGAAGTCGGGCGATGCTTCGGGCGACGAAGGGCAGGACGCCGATAATCAACAGGGTGACAAGGAAGACCAGAGTTCGAAGGACGGCGCGCCGAAAGATCAGAAGGGCGCGAAGGAAAACGAACGCGAGGGCGAAGATAAGGGCGATAGCGCTCCTCAGGCTCAGGACCAGCGCAGCATGCTGGACAAGTTGCGCGATGCGGTCAACAACCTGATGAACAAGGTGAATCAGCAGGAAGGCCAGCAGAGTTCGCAGAAGAACAAGGACAAACAGAAGGGCCAGAAGCAGCAGGACAAGGGCAAGCAGGACAAGGGCGAGAAGGGCGACGACAGCGAGAGCGCCGAGGGCGATCCGCAGTCCAGCCAGGACGGCGATCAAAAGAACCAGGAGAACGCGAAGAAGAGCGAAGCTCCGGGGCAGAAGCCTTCGCAGGACGCGCAGAGCGGCGCGGGCGAGAACGACGGCAAGAAGGACATCGAGAACGCCAAAGCTCTGGAAGCGATGGGCAAGGTGAGCGAGCTGCTGGGCCAGCGTTCGCAGCAGTTAACGGGCGAAGTGATGGTCGAGGTGGGGCAGACGCAGCAGCAGTTGAAGACGGCGATGACACAGCAGAAGGCCGGCCACACGGATGCGGGCGGCGAGATTCATCGCGATCAGGTACCGCTGGCGTATCAGACGTTTGTGGAGCGTTACTTCCAGGAAGTTCGCAAAGGTACGGAACCTGCACCGGCCAAAGGCGCGGCGAGCGGGAAAGCTGCTCCTCAGGCGGGCAAAGCGAAGTAGGTTAAGCGGTCGCAGCGCGGCGAACGCGCGGCGTGCCTTCGGCGGAGACAGTCTTCTTCGCCGGTTTCTTCTTCATCAATCGAGCAACGGCGCGCACCAGGTGCGGCACTTCGTTCGCGCTCTTCTGAATGACGGCCGCAGCGCCGGTGGTTTGTTCGTTGAGGCCCAGGGCATCGACGAAGCCGGACAACAGCACCACGGGCGTCGCAGGGGACTGCGTGTGGAGTTTCTTGATCAGCCCGAGGCCATCCATGCGCGGCATCTTATGATCGGTGACGACCACGTCGAACTTGTGCAGTTCGAACTGTTCCAGTGCGTCCGCAATGCCGGTAGCGACGAATACTTTGTGGCCTTGTTCTTCGAGGACCATCTTGCGCGCGGCCAAGCCAGAGGCATTGCCATCGACCAAGAGAATACGTCCGTGAAGCGTTTGTGAAGACCCAGAGCGCAGCGGCATGAGTTGTGAAAGTACCAAGAAGCTCGGATGAGTGTCAACGCATTTGTAACGAACACAATCGCGTTGAGATAGAGTTCTTGACACGAGCAACAACGCAAGCAATTGAACAAATGTTGTCGCGATGCAGACCGCTATTCGACTTGACGTGGCGCGGTGTAGCCGGACTTGGTCACGATCTGATACTTGATAGCCTTGCCTTTGGGGTCGGTGACCTTCAGCGGTTTGTTCGTTTCCGGATCGATCAGCTCCACCTTGATCTTGCGGAACTTGCCATCGCGAGCACTATTGGTAGGGGTGTATGTGAGCACGTACTGCGAGCGCATGGCCTGCGAGATGGTTTGGAAGATTTCGCGGAACTGCCCGTAAAACTTGGGGAAGAACGCCAGGCCGCCGGTTTCCTGGGAGAAGGTGCGCAACTGATTGTCGGCCATCATGAAATCGGCGCGTTCGATGTCGCCCATGGCGCCATAGCCGTAATAGTAGTCACGGATAGCCTGCATCAAACCAACGGAGTAAATGGGCACGCCCGCGTTTTGCAACGTCTTGCGAGCCTGGCCGTAGTTCTGATGGCTGATGGTGTCGATGCCAGAAGAGATGAGCACGATCGCTTTGCGACCTTCGATGTCCTGCATGCGCGTCGCGGTGTCGGTTAACGCATCGTAGAGAACGGTCTCGCTGTAGGCGGCCATCTTCATGCGCGACATGGCGTCCATGGCGTCGCGGCGATCGGTGGAGAAGTCGGACAGAATCTCGGGGCGCAAGTCGTAGGCGACGATGGCGACGTAGTCATCCTTCTTCAAGGACGAGAGGAACTCATTGGCGGCGACCAGGGTTTGATACCAAGGCTCGCTATAGAAGTGTTGGAAGAGGTTGGAGAACTCGATCACCATACAGATGGTCATGGGGGCTTCACCCATGCTCATGCTGCTGATCTTCTGGGGTACGTTGTCTTCGAGGATGCGGAAGTTGCCCTGCGGAATGTTGGGGATGAAGTGGCCTTGTTGGTCCACCACGGCAACATCCAGTGTGATGGTGGTGGCGTCGACGCGGAAGGTGGGCTCAGCGCCATCGGGCGGGGCGTTGGGGTTACGTTTGAAGACCGACGGCAGCGGCGGAAGTTCCTTCTCCGGAACCGGCGCGGTGGAGCCCTTCTTGGGACGCGCGACGGTATCGCCGTTGGTGGTCTTGGGGCCTTGCTGGGCCGACATGCGATGCGAGACCAGCAACAAGGCGAGGGTGAGGCAGACAGCCACGAGCGTCGGAGTGAAGCGAAGGGCCTTCATGCTCGCAACTATAACAGAAGATGGAGCCGACGGGATTAGTTGACCGGGCGATCGCGGTCGGAGCCGTGCTTCTTCATATAGACCTGGAATTTGCGTTTGTTGCGTTCCAGCTTCCAGGCCTTGTAGCGCTGCTGGATCCATTCGGTGGGGCTGGTGCGGCGCCCATAGCTCGGGCGACGCGACCCGCCAAGCATCGGCGTCTTCAAGTAGATCCAACCGCACAGCAGGCCGCCGAGGTGGCCTATGTCACTGACGCCGCTGTTCATGTTCGTGCTGCCCAGGAAGGCGATGGCTCCGTAGATCATCACCATGTACTTCATCTTCACGGGGAACAGCATCTGTAGATACACGATGCGATCGGGCCACAGGACGGCCGAAGCCAGCATGATGCCGTAGATGGCGCCGGAGGCTCCCAGGGTGACGCTGTTCGGGTTGCCGAACAGGGCGTTCATCAGCACGATGCAGAGGCCCGCGCCGATGCCGCAAAAGAAGTAGAAACGCAGGAAGTTGCGCGTTCCCCAGGTGGCTTCCAGCTCGCGGCCGAACATCCACAGGGCCAGCATGTTGAACAGGATGTGCCAGATGCCGCCGTGCAAGAACATGTAGCTGACCAGCTGCCAGATAGCGAACGAATCTACGAGTGCGGCCGGGCGCAGGGCGAAATAGTGGGTGAGGGCGTCGTTGAAGCCGAAGAACTGCAGCAGGAAGACGGCGACGTTGATGATGAGCAGGAGTCTGATGCCGTATGGCAGCCCGCCCCCTCCTACGTAGGGGCGCGCGTAAGAGCGCGAGCCGATTCCCATGCGCCTTCAGGATATCGCTTTCAGTACGGCTCGATGTGGACGAGGACTTCGGTGATGCGCGGGTAGGCGAAGAGGATGGCGTCTTTGACTTCGTGTGCGATGCGGTGGCCTTCGCGGACGGGGAGTTCGGCATCGACCAGGACGTGGAGGTCGACGAAATACTCGAAGCCCATCTTGCGGACGAAGCATTTTTCGGTATCGCGGACGCCGGGGACAGATTGGGCGACGGTGCGGACTTGCTCGGCGATGGCCGGCGGCGGGGCGGCGTCGGAGAGTTCGTGCAGGGCGGGGTAGATCTGATGATAGGCGTTGTATAGGATGATGCCGGCGGCCAGTAGAGCGGCCCAATCGTCGGCGGCCTCGTGACCGGGGCCCAGCCACAGGGCCGTACTGATGCCGATGAAGGCCAGTGCGGAGGTGATCGCGTCGCTGCGATGGTGCCAGGCGTCGGCTTTGACCGCAGTGCTTTCGATGTCAGTTCCGACGCGGTGGCTGTAGTGGAACATGCCCTCTTTAATCAGGACGACGACGGCGAGCACGACCAAGGTGAAGGACGCCGGTAGCCGGTGCGGGGTCAGGATCTCGCGGATACTTTGGATGGCGATCGTCACGCCCGCGCCCACCAGCGCCAGACCAACGATGGCGGCAGCCAGTGGTTCGGCCTTGCCGTGGCCGTAGGGATGATTCTCATCGCGTGGTTTGGCCGAATAGCGCAGGCCGATATAGACGATGACGGAGCTGAAAACGTCGGCGAAGGACTCGAGGCCGTCGGCGATTAGGGCGAAGGAATGGCCCAGGACGCCGGTGGCGATTTTCAAGGCCGCCAGTAGTCCGTTGACCCACAATCCGGCAACGACCGGCTTGTGTCCCTGAGCAACCAGGTCCCGAGGGTGCTGACCATTCGCGCGGATCGGGCTGTCGGGCATCGAATCAGCACCAGTATAACCACGGCTAGCGGTATACTGACCCTTTAAACCTATGATTATCGATTGTCATGGACACTATACGACTGCGCCCGCCCAACTTGAAGGCTGGCGCGCTGAGCAGGTAGCGGGGAAGGCCGTCGGCGTTCCCAAGATCAGCGACGATGAGTTGCGTGAGAGCCTCGAAAAAGCGCAGCTGAAACTGCAGCGCGAACGTGGCGCGGATCTGACGATCTTCTCGCCGCGTGCCTCCAAGATGGAGCACCACGTCGGCAACGAGCAGGTCAGCCAGGACTGGACGCGGGTCTGCAACGACATCATCCATCGCATCGTGGAGCTGTACCCGAAGAACTTCGTGGGCGTGTGCCAGCTGCCGCAATCGCCCGGTATTTCGCCGGCGAATTGCATCGAAGAGCTGGAACGCTGCGTGAACGAACTGGGATTCATCGGTTGCAACCTCAACCCCGATCCGTCGGGCGGTTACTGGGGCGCTCCGCCGTTGACCGACAAGTTCTGGTATCCGTTCTACGAAAAGATGGTGGAACTGGACGTTCCGGCGATGGTCCACGTGACGGGTTCGTGCAATCCGTGTTTCCACGCGACCGGCGCGCACTACATCAACGCGGATACGACGGCGTTCATGCAGTTTATCCAGGGCAACCTGTTCAAGGATTTCCCGACGCTGAAAATGGTGATCCCGCACGGCGGCGGCGCGGTGCCGTATCACTGGGGCCGGTATCGCGGTCTGGCGCAGGATATGAAGAAACCGTTGCTGACCGAGCATCTGTTGAATAACGTGTTCTTCGATACGTGCGTCTATCATCAGCCGGGCATCGACCTGCTGTTCAAGGTGATCCCACTGAAGAACATCCTGTTCGGTTCTGAAATGGTGGGCGCGGTGCGCGGGATCGATCCCGAGACCGGCAACTTCTACGACGACACGAAGATCTACGTGGACAACCTGGGCCTGACGCCGGAGCAGTTGAACGCGGTGTACGACGGTAACATTCGTCATGTGTATCCGCGCATCAGCCAGCACATCGCCAAACACGCATAGTGGCTGCCCTGATCTTAGCTTCCCAATCGCCCCGCCGACGTGAAATTCTCACGACGGCGGGGTTTGTTTTTGAGGTGCGCGTGCGGCCTGTCGAGGAGATTCGCCAGCCGGGCGAGGCTCCGGAGGCGTATGTACGGCGGTTGGCGGAGTCGAAAGCTGAGGCTTCGTGGGTCGGCGCGGACGAAATTGTACTGGGAGCCGATACGGTGGTGGTCCTGGATCAGGAAGTGCTGGAGAAGCCTCGCGATCTAGCCGATGCCAGACGTATGCTGCGGCTGCTTTCCGATCGCGAGCACACGGTGATCACTGGCATCTGCGTGCGCCATGCGCGAGGCAGGGAAGTGGATCATGTCTCGACGGCTGTTCGGTTTCTGCCGCTGACGGATGCTGAGATCGAGGCGTATGTCGCGTCGGGCGAGCCGATGGACAAGGCCGGCGCATACGCGATACAAGGACTAGCCTCCAAGTTCGTCGAGCGCATCGACGGCTGTTTCTTTAACGTCGTAGGACTGCCGATCTCGCGCGTGTACCGTTACCTTCAGGCATTGTAAGAACGCGCGCCCGGGCGTAGTCTGCGGGCGTGTTCCGGGTTGCTACACCCGCCCTCCTCTTGCTCGCCGCCGCGAGCGCATTCGCCTCGGATACGGCCAGTGTTTCGGTCAAGGCTTTGCTGGTTCCGCAGAAAGCGCGCGAGCGTTATGCCGATGGCGAGAAGCGGCTGGCGAAGCACGATGCGGAGGGAGCTCGGAAGAAGTTTGAGGAGGCGGTGGCACTGGCTCCCGAGTACGCGGCTGCATGGAATGCGTTGGGCGTGATCGCGTCGGATACGGCGGCTGCGGAAGCGGACTTCCGGCGGGCGATTGCGTGCGATCCAGAAAATCTCGACGCGATGCTGAACTTGGGCGCGTTGTTGCTGAAGACCGGTCGGGCCGAAGATGCGTTCCCCTACAATCGCCGCGTCGCTATGGAGTTGCCGAACGACGCGCTGGCGCAGGCGCAGTTGGGGATGAATCTGTATCAGTTGGGCAAGTTGCCCGAGGCTGAGCGTGCGTTGCTCACGGCCAAGCGCATCGATCCCGCACATCCCTCGAAGCCGCAGCTATTTCTGGCGGAGATTTACGCGCGTCGTGGGGAGAAGGCTCGGGCGGCGGCCGAACTCGAAGAACTACTGGCGCTGCGTCCGGAGCCGCAGCTCGCGTGGACCATCGAAGGGGCCATCGCGCGCCTTCGGTAGTGATAGCATCGATAGTCGCGATGCTTACCAAGAAGACTCTGTTCATTAGCGCGCTTGCCGCGTCCCTGTGTTTCGGTCAACAAAAGGTTCCCTTCGATGGCGGGATTCCGCTGGCTCCTACGGGTCTGCAGGGCAAGAAGCTGGGGCCGGGGCCTTTCTTCTATGACACGGCAGAGGGGCAGCGGATCAAAGTTACGGTGCAGAATCGCCTGGCTTATCCGTTCTCCGCGACTTGGCTGCCGGATGGCACGATGCTGGTGACCACGCGCACCGGGGCGCTGCGCGCGATTCGCAAAGGTGTGATGGACCCGAAGCCGGTGGCGGGTGTGCCGAAGTCGTTTTGGGCCGTCGATAGCGGGTTGCCGGGCGCGGTGCATGGGCTGATGGACGTGGTGCTGCACCCGAAGTTCGCGGAGAATCAGTGGATTTACCTGACCTACACGAAGCCGCTGGATGCCAAGAAGAATGTTCCGGCGTTGGCGCGCGGCAAGTGGGATGGCAAGGGGCTGGTGGATGTGAAGGACCTGCTGGTGCTGGATTCGGTGGGCGGCAGCCTGTCGCGCATCGCCTTCGACCGCGCCGGGTTCCTCTACATGAGCACGACGGGCGGTGATCCGCAGGTGACCACGTCGCTGGGCGGCAAGGTGCTGCGCCTGACGGATGAAGGCAAGCCGGCGCCGGGGAATCCGTTCGTAAACGGCGGGCGTCCGGAGATCTTCACCATGGGGCATCGCAACACGCTGGCGATGGCGATGAATCCGAACACGGGCGAGATCTGGTCGACCGAGAACGGTCCGAACGGCGGCGATGAACTGAACGTCCTGAAGGCGGGGGCGAACTACGGCTGGCCGCTGGTGAGCCTGGGCCGCATGTATCCGGGGCCGTGGCAGGGCAAGAGCGGCCCGTCGCATCAGGGATATGAGGCTCCGGTGGTGTACTGGACGCCGGCGATCGGGATTTCGGGCCTGATGTTCTACACCGGCGACAAGCTGCCGAAGTGGAAGGGCGATGTGTTCGTCGGGTCGATGCGCAAAGGCGAGGTTCCGGGAACGGGCCATGTGGATCGGGTGCTGTTCAACGAGAAGATGGAAGAGCTTCGGCGTGAGTCGTTGCTGGAAGATCTGCATCAGCGCGTTCGGGACGTGAAGCAGGGGCCGGATGGGTTGATCTATGTGCTGACGGACGAAAAGGACGGGGCGATTCTACGGATTGAGCCGGCTACGACGGTCGCAAAGGCTGCCAAAGCGGCAAAGTAGCGCCGCAACGTGCACAGGCAGAACGGCCTGTGTTACTCTAGATGGAGTTGCCCAGCTCACTCCTGAGCACAGAGCAACTTACTAAGGAAATTATGCCAAAGCTGAAGACCCATAAGGGCGCGGCCAAGCGGTTCAAGAAGACGGGCACGGGTAAAATCAAGCGCGGTCACGCGTTTGCTCGCCACATCTTGACCAGCAAGTCGCGTGCACGGAAACGTCGGCTGGGAACGGGCGTGATGGCGGATGACACCAACACGCACGAAATCAACCGCATGTTGCCGTACTAGCTCCGGAATCCGGAGTTAGCGCCGGGCCGGGAACTTGTTCCTGTGAGCCCACCGAGTTTGGGGGTAACACGTACCTTTCAAGCCGGAGACAGAAGTCGTAAATAAAGGAGCCAAAACGTGCCTAGAGTCAAACGCGGTACTAAACGCCGCGATAGTCGACGCAAGACATTACACCTCGCCAAGGGGTTCTTCCTCACCAAGAGCAAGCTTTATCGGGCCGCGCAAGAAGCGGTCGAAAAGTCACTGCTGTACGGCTACAAGGGCCGTCGCCTCAAGAAGCGCGAATTCCGCAGCATGTGGATCGTGCGTATTGGTGCGTCCACCCGCGCTGCCGGCCTATCCTACAGCCGTTTCATGAACGGTTTGAAGAAGGCTGGTATCGAGCTGAACCGCAAGGTTTTAGCCGACATGGCCTACAACGATGCGGCGGCCTTTAACACGCTGATCGCCCAGGCCAAAGCCGCGCTCGCGTAGGCTGCCTCTAAGAAGTACCCATCATGCACGAACCCGAAGTTGACGCACTCGCGGATTTGGAGGAGCGCATTCTCCGGGCTGTGGAGCTGGTCGCGACCTTGCGATCGGAGCGCGATGCCGCGCTTGCACAGCTGGAAGAAGCCAAGCGCTCCTCCGGAACTGCGTCTGAAGAAGCCACGAAACTGCGGGCGGAAATCGACTCCTTACAGAGCGACCGCAAGCAGGTTCGGACCCGCATTGAAAAATTGCTGGGTCAACTCGATCAACTGAGTTAGGTTCGGCGCTACAATGCCCTAGGGAAACCGCTATGGACTCTCGAGGGGAACGCACCAGCGTTCGCGTCACCATCTACAATCAGCCTTACACCCTCGGTGTCGCCGGTGAACCCGGCGAGGTCGAGGCTTTGGCGCATACTGTCGACAATCTCATGATGAGCATCGCTCAGCGTGCGGGCAACGTCGATGCCACCAAAGTCGCCGTGCTGGCTTCACTGCAACTGGCCGATCAGGTGCGCGGGCTGGAGCAGGAACTGGAACAACTTCGCGATCTCAAGCAACGCGTCGACGCCAAGTCACGTGAGTTCGCGGTGCTGCTCGACGGCGCGCTGGAGTAGTTCGGCGTGGTCACTTCTTCTCTGTTGGCAAACCTTGCCGGAATCGAACATGGGTTCGGTACCCGCCATTCCTCGCACACGCAGGATGAGATGGCGAGCCTCAAGCAGATTCATTCGAACATTGTCCTGGTTGCGGATCGTCCTCAAGGTGTCATCGGGGATGCGGACGCGTTGGTCGTTGTGGACCCGGGTGTGACTGTGTCGATTCGTACGGCCGACTGTCTGCCGATTTTGCTGGCTGATGTTCGGACGGGTGCGGTGGCTGCGGTGCATGCGGGCTGGCGCGGAACTGCGGCGGGGATTGTGGGTAAAACTCTCGAACGGATGCTCGCAGAGTTTGGATCCAGGCCTGAAGACGTGGTCGCCGCGATCGGTCCGGGGATTGGGAAGTGTTGCTACGAAGTCGGCGTGGATGTGGCGAGACAGTTCGGTCAGGAGCAGGCCGGCAAGATCGATCTGGCCGAACACAATCGGCAGCAACTCCTGCGCGCCGGTGTCGGGCAGATCGAAGTGGTCTCTCCGTGTACGTATTGCCAGGGCGAAACGTTCTTCTCGTATCGCCGGGAAGGGGAGCGTGCGGGACGCATGATCTCTTTCATTCGGCGGGTTCGGTAAAAAAAAGAAAGGGCGCGGTGCATTGCTGCAACCGCGCCCTTCGTGTATGTAACGGTTCTGTTGTTTACGCCGCGCTGACGAGCAAGTCGTCGAACTGCTCGTTGCCTTCAGCCTGGTTGCGATCCGAGAGCTCCTGGCACTGGATGCAGTATGCGGTCCACGGCACAGCGGCCAAGCGCTTGGGCGAGATGTCTTCTTCGCAGTGCAGGCAGACGCCGAAGCTGCCGTCCTGGATGCGACGCAGCGCGCCACGCACGTTACGCAGCAAGTTGGATTCGCGGTCGAGGTTGCGGATGGCGAGTTCGCGTTCCGCAGCGTGCTGCACTTCGTCCAACGCGTCCGGACTCTTTTCGATGGCGATGCCTTCGCGGTTGCTGACGAAATGTTCCAACTCCGACTGCTTGGTTTCCAACGTGTTTCTGAACTTGTTCAACTCTGTCTTAGTCATGGTCTGCCTCTCTGTCTCTGTCTTCTTTTTATTTTTATGTTTTTACTGTCTCTGTCTGTCAGCTACGAGTTTAGACGCAGCCGAAAGTAAAAAGGTTCAACTTCTCACCAAATTTTTGCTCGCGGTTCACACACACGATCCGCTCTTCAGCGACTTGTATCAGCTCAAGCTTGGAGCAGGTCTTGGGGCCACATCGTATCACAGGATGAAACACTGTGCCCAAGCGAACGGGAGGATTGTACCGCGATGCGCGAGTTCCACTGTCTGCCAACCGGCTCCTCAAGAGCCTCCGTTCGGCAGGTGTGTCCACCCACTTCCGAGTCTGGAAACCAACGCCGGTTTCCGGCTCAGCACTTCACCAAATTCCGTTATCAAAGAACTCTAGCACAGCCAATGGCGAAGATGCAAGCAATTTCAATGCCACAATTTTCGCCGCTTCCCAATGTCAGCATTTTCTTGCTAACCGTGACCAAATATATCGGTGGGCTTCCCCGAAAACATTACCCTGACGTACGAAGTTCTATGGCGCCCATCGGTAACTTCTTCTTCAGTCACTGCCGTATACTGTTTCCATTACGGGCCATTCCTCTCACCCTAAACGTTCTGAACCCATCCGCGAGCGGGATTCTATCACAGCCGTCCAAGCTGTGCTGGTCAGTGCCGCGTGTGGTCTCTTTGTCACGCTGGGCGTCCTGCTGCTGCCGCTGGCCGGGATTCAAAATGACGAAGCGCTGTTTTCTTCCCCTCTTTTCAATACGTTAGGCACTAGTTTGTGGTCGCGATTGCGGCATTTCGACATCCCGCTGATGGTCATGAGCTACCTAGGGTCGGTCAAGAGCCTGCTGTATATTCCGATCTTCCAGTTGTTCGGGGCCAGCGTGTGGACGGTGCGCTTGCCGATGATCCTGGTGGGGGCCGTAACTGTCTTTGTGTTCTATCAGTTGGTCTCCCATCTGCTGGGGCGTCGCGCAGCCTTGGCTGGGGCCTTTCTACTGGCCACCGACCCTCTGTTTGTGATGACCAATACGTTCGACTGGGGGCCGGTGGCGTTAGAACACCTTTTCCTTGTGACTGGCGTTTGGGCACTGTGCCGATTTGGCCTGGAGTACGGATTCTGTACAGAGGACGCGCCGATCTGGAACAGCCGGAGGCGCTGGCTGGTGCTCGGGTTCCTATGTTTTGGGCTGGCGCTATGGAACAAGGCGATCTTTATCTGGGGGCTGAGTGGCTTGACGGTGGGTTCATTGGCGACCATCTGGCCCAGGATTCGGCGGGATTTGACGCTACGGCATGCGGGCCTGGCGGCTGCGGCGTTCCTGGTGGGGGCTTTGCCGCTGGTGGTCTACAATCTGCGAGCTCGGGGGGCGACGGTCGCAGAAAATGCGCATCTGGAGTTGTCCGCAGTAGGCTCGAAGTGGACGCAACTGGAGAGCGCTCTGCAAGGTTCCGGAGTGTTCGGCTATATTGCGGCGGAAGAATGGGTGGAGCCGCGCAAGGAGCCCACCAGCGCTGTGCAGAAGGGCTCCGTGTGGGTCCGGAGCCAGGTGGGTGAGCGTCGCAGAACTGGGTTTTACTGGGTTCTCGGCGGACTGCTGTTGTTGGTGCCGGTGTGGTGGCGATCGCGCGTGGCGTGGTTCGCTCTGCTGTTCACCGCGACGGCCTGGTTGGCGATGGCCGCGACGCATGACGCGGGCGGGGCAGCGCATCATACGGTGCTGCTGTGGCCCATGCCGATCCTGTTCGCGCTGGCGGTGTTTTCGCGGTTGCCGAAGCCGGTTCTGGGCTTGGCGAGCGTGGCGCTGATTGTCTCTAACTTGCTGGTATTCAATCAGTTCTACTCGCAGCTGATCCAGTTCGGGGCTTGGGATACCTGGACCGATGCGGTGCTGGCGTTGTCCGACGGCATGGAGGAGCGGGCGGGGCAGACGGTGTACATCACCGACTGGGGTATGTTCGACACGTTGAACCTGTTGCACCGGGGGCGTCTGCAACTGCGGATCGCGAGTGGTCCGCTACAGCCTGACCAGCCGAGCGCGGCCGAGATTGAGGATCTGCGCCGGATGCTGCGGGACCCCGGCGCGATCTTCGTCGGGCACGTTCCGGAGCGGGAGGCCTTCCGCGGGGTGGGGGCGCATTTGGAGACCCAGGCGGCCGCGATCGGGCTGCGCCGGGAGGTGCTGCGGACGGTGGCCGATTCGAACGGGCACCCGGTGTTTGAAGTAGCCCGAATGGTCCCCCGCCAGTAGGGTGGGACATCCTGTCTCAAGGGCGTGTCCCAGGGCCACACCCGGCCCCTGTGGATAACTGGTAAGTCCTTCCGGCGCAACGCCGAAATTCGGCCCTGAACGTGCTTTTCCACAGACGGATCGAAGTATGCGCATGCGTCAAATTCTGTGGGCTGTGGTTCTGGCGGCGATGACCGTCGGCGCGACCACGCTCGAACAGTTGACCGTGGCGGACATGATCGACCAGTCCTCGGCCATTGTCCGGGCGAAAGTCCAGGGTACATTTGCGGCGAACCGGAACGGGACGATATACACCTACTACCACCTGCAGGTCACCGAGAACCTGAAATCGACGACTCCGGCGACGGTGGACGTGGCGGTTCCGGGCGGGTCGCTGGGGCGGGTTTCGCAGAGCGTGGCCGGAGCTCCGGAGCTGAAGGTGGGTGCCGAGTATGTGCTGTTCCTGTGGACCAGCAAGTCGGGGCTGACGCAGATTATCGGGTTGTCGCAGGGCGCCTTCGATGTGCGCAGTGACGCGGCAGGGAAGTTGATTCTGGGTCGTCCGGCGATCGCCGAGCGGATGCTGGATGCGGCGGGCCGGGAAGTCACCGATAAGGGCACGAGCCTGACGCTGGACGATTTACGCAACCGCGTACGGGGGAATCGCTAGATGCGCGTTCTTCGCCAGTTCGGAGCGTTGACGGTTGGACTGCTGGCGCTGGCAAGCGTCGCTCCGGCCTACTATCACTGGACGTATTTCACCCAGCGCACCGGAGCGTTCACTGCGCTGCGGCTACGCTTCGATGTGAACGCGCTGCCGAATCAGACGGTTTCGTTCTTCATCGCCAAGCAGGGTCCTGCGAAGCTGGTGGCGGGCGACAGCTTCTCTTCGCTGGCCAGCCAGATTCGCCGCGCTGGAGAGACCTGGAACGTGGAGAACGCCGCGTTGAAGGTTCGGTTCGGCGGCTATCAGGAAAAAGCGTTCTCCGATGTCTTGACCGAACAGGTTACGCCGGGCATCGACGTGGTGTTCGACGACGATCTGCCCCCTGGCGTGCTGGCGTTGAGCGAGCCGCTGACCTACACCGATCTGAAATATCTGGGCGACAAGAATAGCCCCGGCTTCGCGCCGATCCTGCGGTCGCGCCTGCAACTGGCCAGCGATCTGGCGGCGCGCGGGCAGGCCAGCTACTCCGATGCGTTTTTTGCAACGCTGGTGCATGAGTTCGGTCACACGCTGGGCTTGCAGCATTCGATGACGGGCGGGGCGATGTCGACGTCCATCATTCGAGGCACCAGCAAGGCGAATCCGCTGACGGCGGATGATGTCGCCGGGCTCTCGGTGCTGTACCCGACTCCGGAATTCCGGGCTTACACCGGCTCGCTGACGGGCAAGGTGACGGTCGCGGGCGTGGGTGCAAACCTGGCCAGTGTGGTCGCTCTGTCGGCAGACGGTACGGCGGTCGGTAGCATGACGCTGCCGGACGGAACGTATCGCATCGAAGGACTGCCGCCGGGCGATTATCGCGTGTACGCGCATCCGCTGCCTCCGGCTCAGGAAGGCGAAGCGAATCCGGCGGGCATCGTGCCGCCGCAGGATTTGGAGCATGCGCCGTTCCTGGCAGCGGCTCCGTTTGAGACGCGTTTTTATCCAGGCACCAAGGATTGGACGCAGGCCACGCTGGCGCATGTGGACGCGGGTCGTACGGTGAGTGGCGCGGACTTCGGGCTGCAGCCGATCTCCGGAAACGGCATTTACAACCTGCGAGTATTCGCGTATCTGGGTGCGAATCGCGACAAGATCGTGCATGCTGCGCCGTTGCCGACGGGGTTCCGTGACTGGCTGGCGGTGCAGGCCACCGGGATCGTCAACGCGGGTAAGATGGCTCCGGGACTGGCATTTTCCGTGATCGGCGATGCGGCCAAGCTGGAGCAGGGCACGTTGCGCAACTTCCCTGGGTCCGATCAGTTCCTGCTGATCGTGGGGGATGCGCTGGCGGTGGACCATACGACGCCGGTGGCGGTGGTGATGAGCACCGATACTGATTTGTACGTGCTGCCCAATGCGTTCACTGTAGTGCCGTCGAAGCATCCGGCGCTGAAGTCTCTGGACAGCTACACGGATTCGCAGGGCCGTCCGCATGCGGTGATCGATGTGAGTAACGCGACGATAGGCACGCGTGTGTTGTTTGATGGCGCCGAGGCGTTGTCGAAGCTGGTTCGCAATGACGGGTTGTGGGATATCGAAGCCCCTCCGGGCAATGGCGGCAAGACTGCATTTGTGGAATTGCTGGGCGTGGACGGTCAGAGTTCGGCGCAGTTACTGGGCGATGCTGTTTTGCCTCAGTTCAACTACCCGGCGCAGAGCGATGCGTCAGAGTCGCTGACGCCAGGCGAACTGATGGCCGGCGCCGATGGGTTGATCGCGATCGATGGCGCGTTCAGCGATTTCCTGGATGACCTGACCAAGGTCGGCTTCGGGAGCAGTGACATTACGGTGCGCGACTTGTGGGTGGTGAATCGCAATCAGCTGATGGCGAACGTGTCGGTGAGTGCGCAGGCAAAGCTAGGTGCGGTTTCCCCGACGATCGCGACGGGACTGCAGGTGGTTTCTGCCGGTCCGCAGCTCCAGATTCGGCCTAGGGATCCCAAGCAGGTCGTTTTGTTCTCGACCATCTTAAATGAAGCAACCGGGTTGGGTGCCGCTCCGGCCGGTGCTACGGTGTTGCTGAGCGCCAGTGGATTGCCAGAGGATCTGACCGGCTGGAGTGTTTCCGTCAGCGATCAGTTGGCACCAGTTACCCGGCTGCCGGATGGACGTCTGCGCGCGGTGGTTCCAGTTACAGTGGCTGTTGGTCCGAACCGGGTGCGATTCGTCGGCCCGAATGGGGCGAGTTCCAACGTGGTGATGTTCCGTGTTGAGTCTCAGCCCCCGGTCATTACTGCGGTGGTCAACACCAGTTCGGTGGGGCTCTCGGCGTTGCAATCCGTGCTTCCCGGGGACCGTGTGCGATTGACGGTGTCGCATCTGGTGGATGAGGGAATTGTTCCCGGCAAAGCCGATGTTACGCTGCGGATCGGCGGGCTGAAGCAGAAGGCCGATCTGGTGGACGATGCAACGCAGCCCAATATGTGGGTGGTGGAGTTCGTTGTGCCTCCGACGGCTGCGGTGGGTGATGCTCAGCCGCTGACGGTCGGTGTCGGTACGCGCGTGTCTGCTCCGTGGAAGATCCCGGTGGCGGCTTCTACGGCTAAGGATGAAGTTCCGGTCGAGTAGCCAAGCGTTCGACGAACGCTAAATCCCCTTCTAAGAAATCGTAGCCGGGCAGAGCCGCGCTTGTATCCCAGAGAATCTGCGCGAAGTCCAGATTCTGCGGCTCGCCTGCAAATTCGGTCACGCGGAAGAACAGCAGTGCGGTGGAGCGCGATGCTCCGGGATAGCGGAATTCATAAGCATCGATTTGTTCGCCGATGACGGCTTCGATGGCCAGTTCTTCGCGAAGCTCGCGCTGCAGAGCGTCGCGCGGATCTTCGCCGTCTTCGACCTTACCGCCGGGGAATTCCCACTTCAGCGCGTGCTTGGAGTCCGGCTTGCGCTGCCCGATGAGAATGCGGCCGTCGAGTTCGATCACAGCCGCGACCACCAATAACGGAGACTGCGGCTGCACTACTTGGCCGCCAACGCCTGTTCGATGGCGCGGGTGAGTTCCTTCGATTCGGGCTCAATGGCCGAATCAAAGCGAGCCAGCACCTTGCCGTTGCGATCGACCAGATACTTGGTGAAGTTCCAAGGAATCGGGCCGCCGGTCTTGGGGTTGATGGTGGTGTTGGTGAGGAACTGATACAGCGGAGCCATGTCCTTACCCGCGACTGAGATCTTGCTGAACATCGGGAACGTTACGCCGTACTTCGACCGGCAGAAGGCGCCGATTTCGACGTCGGTGCCGGGTTCCTGTTCGCCGAAGTTGTTTGCAGGGAAGCCGGCGACGACCAGGCCGCGGTCCTTGTACTTCATGAAGACCTTCTGCAGGCCCTCATATTGATACGTGTAGCCGCATTGGCTGGCGACGTTCACGATCAGCATGACTTTGCCTTTGTACTGAGCCAGCGGTGTTGGCGCGCCGGCGAGCGACTTCAGCGTGAACTCATGCACGCTGGAAGCGGCAAAGGCGGCGGTAGACAGGAGGAGCGCGGCAAGGATCGTTCGCATGCCTTCAGTCTACCGCCTGCCGTCTTAGACGTACTTGACCATGGTCTTGAAGCCGTAGTCCATGTGGTGCTGCATGTGGCAGTGGAGCAGGGAATCGCCTGGGTTGTTGGCGACGAACTCCACTTCACAGGTGCCATCGCGCGGAACACGGACCACGTCTTTTATCAGGCCCGCGGTGGCTTTGTCGCCGACCTTCACCACTTCGAAATTGTGCCGGTGCAGGTGCAGAGGATGGCCGTCTTCGTGGCCGCTCTTGAAGACGATGCGGTAGCGCCCGCCCTTCTTGACCTTGAGGAAGTCCACGTCGGGCCAGGTTTTTTCGTTCACCATCCAGATGTTGAAGGGTTTGCCGGGGTCGGGCATCATGTGGAAGCTCAGTTCAAAGGTGCCTGCGAGCGGCGTACGCTGCGCGGGGACCACTTTGTTCGCGAACATCGTGTAATCCCACGGCGTGTTCGGCGGCGCGACCCACTTGGCTTCGCCTTTTTCGTTCTCATATTCGACGACGATGCCCAGGCCCTTGTTGCGATCGGCCTGGTTGGTTGCACCAAGCACCCACACGCCGGGGTTGTTCATCTCGACGACGGCATCGACGCGCTCTGCGACGACGAGCTGCAGGACGTCGACATCGGCTGGGTTCGGCACGGGGTTGCCATCGAGCGCGACAACGTGAAACTTGTGACCCGCCAGTGCAAGGTTGATATCGCGCGTGGCGCTGGCGTTCAGGAAGCGGAACAGAACGCGCTGGCCCTTCTTCACACGGACGGGTTCGCCGTGGCCCAGGCAATGCGTGCCGAGCGTGGCACTGTCATAGTCGACAGTCCAGTCGTTCTGCGGATCTCCGCGATGCAGAATTTTCGGTTCCCAGTGGCGCGCGGCGAGGAAGATCTCCTGATCGTAATGGCCGGGGTCCTTTTTCGGCTCGATATAGAGGAAGCCGAACTGTCCGGAGTAGGCGCCCTTGGTGACGTCGTCCATCGCCATGGCATGCGTGTGATACCAGCGATTGCCTGCCGGGTTCGGCGTGAAGCTGACCACTTGGCGCGAGTGCGGCATCACATAGGGGCTGCCTTCTTCTTCGGCTCCGTCGGCTTTGGTGGAGACGTTTAGACCGTGCCAGTGCACCAGTTCGGGCGAGTTGGTGTCGTTGAAGATTTCCACGGTGACCGGCTTGCCTTCCTTCATTCGGAGCATGGGGCCGGGCAGGGTTCCGTTGTAGCCGGTGGTCCTGATGACTTTGCCCTTGGCGATCTCGGCTGTCGCCGGACCGATGTTCAGAGAGAAGTCGGGTTTCGAGGCAGCTCTCAGGTGGGGAGCCAGGCCGGCACCGGCAGCAGCGGCGCCTGCAACAGTCAGGAAATCGCGACGGTTCATAGTTAAGGAGAACGATAGCAGAGGAGCGTGGGTTTACGCCGGGTCAAAGCGCAAGGCGGATTCGTTGATGCAGTAGCGCAGGCCGGTGGGCGCGGGTCCGTCGGGGAAGACGTGTCCCAGGTGTGCGTCGCAGAGGGCGCACAGGACTTCGGTGCGTTCTTCGGGTAGCGTTTTGTCTACCCGTGTTCGAACATTTTGCGGGGCGACAGGTTGCCAGAAGCTGGGCCAGCCGGTGTCGGAGTCAAACTTCGCGCGGGAGTGAAACAGTGCCGTCTGACAGCAGACGCACCGGAACAGACCGGGAGCATGCAGTTGGTAGTAGGTTCCTGTGAACGGCGTATCGGTGGAGCCTTGGCGCGCGGAGTAGAACTGCGTCAGTGTCAGGCGCGAGCGCCATTCGGCCAGCGAGCGGTCGATGTGTTTGCGTCGATGCGCTCCGGTCTGTGCGCCCGCGGCGTTGAAGTCGATGATCTCGATTTCGGCGGAGGTTTGTTGTTCGGGACGAGCGCAGGCGAGCAGGAAGGTGGGTGTGAGCAGGAGGGCGCGTCGAGTGAGCAGCGGACGCAGGAGTCTCATGAGCGTGTCGCGATGATTTCGAAGTTACTGCCGTACTGGCGGAAGAACGGCAGGCGCAGTAGGAGGTCATCGATGCCGCGGCTCAGGTTGTAGGCGGCACTCGATCCAGGGAAGAGTCCGGCCATGGGCGACGAGCCGAAATCGTAGGTGTCGGTGCGAACACTCTTCCACTCGCGGCCAAACAGACGACGAGTTTCTTCCGGATCCAGCTCGCGTTCGTCGTCGGTCTGATACTTCTTCATTAGAGACGGGATCAACAGGCGACCTACGGCTCCGGAGGCGCGATGGCGGCTGGGGTCGAGCGAATAGAAGACGCCGCCGGGTGTCAGGATGCGAGCCATGTGCGCGGCGAATTCGATCAGGTCGGCATCGGAGAGGTGGTGCAGCAGGAAGATCGCGATCACCACGTCGAAGGGCCCTTGCGCGACGTCGGCGGTGCCTTCGATGAATCGCGCGTTGTGGATGCCAAGCTGTTGCGCATCGGCGTTGGCCTGACGGATCCCAGCGGGAGAGAGATCGACGCCGGTGAGTTCACGGACATGCGGCGCCAGGAGCAGTTCGGTGTCACCGATGCCGCAGCCGATGCTGAGCACTCGGGATGTGGAGTTCGCCCCAGTTAGATGGAGAATGCGCTGGACCATGTTCGAGCGCAAGGCGCGAACAGCAGGGCGGGCAAAGTGGGATTGCGCGAAGCCGGAGTAGAGATTCTCGTGATAGGCGAGTTCTCGCGCCAGGATGTCGTCTTGCGAAGTAGACATAGTGCAGGGGGCACCGCAAGACACGGTGGCGGAGGAAGAGGGATTCGAACCCCCGAGCGAGTCACCCCGCTAACGGTTTTCAAGACCGCCGCCTTCAACCACTCGGCCATTCCTCCACTCTCAACGCTACCTGATTTCTCTGCTGGTTAGCAACGACTGTGCCCACTTTGTCGCTACTTCTTGCATCCCCTCGTGCGGCCATTTCGACGGCCCGGAGCGTCGTTTCGTCGTTCGAATGCGCGTAGGTGTGCCGAATGACTCCCAACGGCCCACCGCGATGTAATCCGGCGTGGGGTGTTCACTCAGTGAGCGCCGAAGAGGCATATGTAGTCATAGGGGGGGGCCCTAGGCAGGGCCTATAGAGTGTGTAATTATGGGCCAGTTTTGTCGTCTCGGAGGACGCTTCGTAAACTATGTCACTGTGGAACCGCTTGCTTGTGTGGTTCAGCCTCAAATACTTCAGTATGGGTTTGGGGCCCCGCTCGGTTCGGCCGGTGAGTCGAGCAGCCGTGGTGGGCGCGCGAGTTTCGCGTGAGTTCCTGAGGTGTCCGCGCGTTGCCGGAGTCCCGTCATTCGCGCAATCTCGACAGGGCTACGGTATGCGTAGGCTTGGTCCGGTGTTCTACACGGATCTCAAAGAAGCCGTCTTCGGTGTCCAGCATCTCCTGTTCCCGAACCTGCTTTAACCGCCAACCCTGGCGTTGCTAGCATGCTGGAGGCTTGGGCGTTGATCGAGTGTCGAACGCCCCTGAAATTCGAGAGGCGTTCGAAATAGAGACCATTGCCGCGACTTCCGGGAAGAAGGCGGTTGTCAGGCCGTGACCAGCGTGTAGCCGCGTTCCTGCGCACGGCTGACGGCGATGATGCCGGCCGGGGCCATACGGGCGTTGGCGACCAGGTGGGTGGTCAATTCCGTGAAAATCGCATCGGCGTTGCCATTGGTGGCACGGGCAACGATTCCGGCGATGCGGCGGGTGGCCATGGAGCAGACGGCGACTTGGACGCCGAGCTTCGCCAAAGACGCGAGCATCGTGGCGTTCGGGTTCGCCTTCGGCAGATTGGTGCGGGCTTCCGCGGGTAGATCGCCGGCGAAAGAGGCTGCGTACTTGGCCCACATTTCGTCGCTGTAGGCGAGCGAGGTGGATTGGTGCCGGGCGACGAGGATGATCGCGATGTCCTTGTTTTCGAGGCCGTAGTCGGTGCGATTCGCGGTGAGGAAGTTGTTGGCGAACAGCAGGCCGTCGCCGAACTTGGGGGAGTTGGTGGTGTCGATGACCATCCGATGCTTCCCGGGGATTTCATCCATCCAATTGTCCTGATCATGGCGCATCGGTTCGAACTTCGTGGCCGGTGCGGATTTCGACTGGGCGAGCGCAGCTCCGCCGAGTGCGATTGCAGCGAAGGATGCGACTCCGGTGTTCAAGCGAGTCAAAAACGAGCGGCGTTGGGACGGGGATGAATTCTTCGGCATCCTCTGAATATACATGGAACGCGCCACGCTCGCGACCGGGCCAGCGCGGCGCCCACGCGCTACTTGGAAGCGGCCTTGTTGGGTACGGCTTTCCAGGCGTCAGCCGAAATCTCACGGCCTCGCCAGGCGGGTTTCTTGAACGGCCAAGCTTGTGCCACCCAGGTCTTCATGTCCTTGTAGAGCTGGTCTTCGAAACCCTTGTCGAACTCTTCTTTGACGACCCACATGGTAGCGACGACGTCGTAGCCGTCTTTGGGGCTGGGCCGCAGATAGAAGCAGCCGAGCTCCTTGCTGCCGTCGAGAGTCAGCACCGCGTAGGGGAATGATTTGCGTCCATCCCACTGTGCTTTCTCTCCGGCCATATCCTTGGCTTGATCGGCCATGGTGAGGTCGGGGCGCGGCCAGTTGCCGCCTTGGGTTTTCTTGATGTGGTCGATGGAACTCATGTACGCCTTGTAATCGAGTTCCGCGACGGCGGGTCCGAGTGGAACCAGCTTGTAGGTTTTGGCTACATAGGTGGTGGGGACTTGGAAGGAATCTGGGACGAGCTGGGCAAGCGCTGCGACGGGGAGACTTGCCAGCATCAGGATTAAACATGCTGGCTTCATGGGGCCATTGTGCCACAGAAGAGCCAGCCAGGACCAACGGCCTGAGGAAGTCGCGTTGGTCCTGGTGGTGGTTGCTAGCCGTTACTTGCTCTGTGGAGCTGCGGCGGGAGCATGCTTGTCGTGCTTCGCCTTCTTTGCATGCTTGTTGGTGTGGTTCTGGGCGGTCGCGGTGGGGGCTCCCGTTTGCGCCGGTTTGGGGGCGCCTTTCGGGGCGGCCATCAGGGTGCTGCCCACGGCCAGGATCAACGTGGAAACGCCTAGGAGTTTCATGTTTCTACCTCTTCTGCCGCCGGTCTGGTTGGATCGGCTTGCAACTACAGCATGCGCCTGATGAAGGATGCGTACGATCACCTGCGCAAGGGGCCGGACTCTACATCTTTAGGGGATGGTTTCCCTGTTCGAGGCGGATGGCTTCGAGTAATGCTCCATATGCGGGGCTGTGTTGCGGTGTATGCACGGTGGTCTCACCCAGGAGTTCCGTGAGCAATTGAAAGCGCGAACGGAGGCGTTGGCTGGACCAGGTGCCGCCGATGGTGTACACGCGCGCGGGCTCATCGGATTGAAAGAGCGCACGGCGCGCGGCGGAGGCTATGGTGGCGAGTTCCTGGGCTGCGTTGTCGAGCAAGGTGGCTGCGACGCGATCGCCATGGATGGACGCCTCGTCCACCTGCTTTGCGAGTTGTGCCGCGCGCTCCCGTGGCCATGCGTCGGTGTAGCAGCGATGCAGTAGTTCGTTCGCCGAGGCGCTGTCGGTAGCCTGAAGCAGGGCATCGCGCAACAACGTGGGTGGTCCCCAACCTTCTTCTGCGCGCAGTACGGCTCGGATCGCTTGGCGTGCGATGTCGAAGGCTCCACCTTCGTCGCCAAAGACGTAGCCCCAGCCTCCGGCACGCGCGGTGCGGCCTTCCGTGTTGCGGCCGTAGGCGATGGATCCGGTACCGGCGATCACGATGATACCTGCGCCACCTGCGGTGGCACCGGCGAGCGCGATGTCGGCATCGTGGGTGATGCGATAGTGTTCGGCGCGAATCAGTTCGCGCGTGAGCGCCTCTTTATCTTCAAAGCCGCCGCTGAAGCCAGCGCACACGGCGGTGAAGACGGGCTCTAGTCCGGCGGCCTGCGCCGCGTTGCGAACGCTGTCCCCGACGGCGGAGAAGAACTTCGCACGGCGTTCCGATGCTCCTACGTGATTGCACGGCCCGGCGTGGCCTTCGCCCAGCACCCGCCCTGTCTCGTCGCCGATCAGCGCCGTTGTTCCGGTTTGTCCGCCATCAATGCCGAGGTAGAGTCGCATGGTTCACCAGGTGGTCTTGTAGAGGCGAGCGCCGCCGCCTTGTGCAATCAACTTTAAGCTCCAGCTTTCCGGGTCCTCGCGCACGTCTTCGGCTCCAAAGTCGGTGTCCATCAACAGGATGTAGTGGAGTCCACGCTGATGCATCTCGTAGGTCGCCATGCGACGGGCGTTGGGGTTCGGCTGCACGTCGATGCTTTGCAGCTCTGCGGACAATTTCTGCCACGCCGAACCGGTCCAACGCTCTGGTTGCATGCGAACGCTGGGGGAATCGGCAGAGGTCTCGATGCGAATCTCGTCGATGGACTGATCGGCGCCGAAGTCGACCTCCACAAACATTCCGGGAGCCGGGGTTTCCCAGGAGCGCCAGCGCGTGGCGGGGGAGTTGTCGAAGGCTAGCTGCACGTCCCATGGGTTCGGCCAGGATTGCAGGCGCCAGTCAGGCCTGCGTTCCAATTCGACGCCTTTCGAGAAGAAGCGGAGTTCGTGGATGTTCCACTGTTCCAGGTAGGGAGCGTGCGCGGTTTGCAGCAAGCGGAAGCGGCGGCCAGTGGTCGCGGGGAAGCGGAAGATGTGGCCTCGAATCGGTTGGCTGCCCACCTGCCAACCGAGGTTGAACAGATCGGCCATGAGTTCGTTCGATGCCGATTGGAAGGAGACACGGATGGTGCGGCGGGTGTAGGCATCTGGCATGCCGGTCTGTGCGAACACCGCTTCGTTCTCTGGCACAAAACCCTCGATTAAGCGGGTGGCTGCGTAGGTCGGTATAGCGCGCTGGAGGAAGTCATCGGTGTCGGTCAGGCGTAAGGCTTCTCGAAGAGGGAAGCCGTCCATGCGCCAGGCATACTCGTCGGCGTAGCGCGGGATCATCGACGGCCAACTCAGACCGGCGTGCACGATCATGAGGCCGCCGAGCAGCACGGGCCATTCGGCAAGCGGCAGCGCGATCAGGAAGGAGAAGAAGGGCAGACCAGGGATCAGGAAGCGCGTGCCGACGTTGGCCACGTAGGTCGCGCTGACCAGCATCGCCGCAATCCACAATTGGCGGCCGACGCGGTGCCGGAGTGCGAAGATGCCAAGTGGCAGCAATAGGAACAGCGGCCCGATGATGCCTTGCGTCATGGTCCCGTGGAGTGTGACTTCCAGCGGCAGTGTGCGACGATCGGCGACGTTGTAGGTGCTGAGGAACTTCGAATATTCCTGTTCGAACAGCACGTGCGTGTACGGGTTGCGGAAGATGGCGGTGCCGAGCGGTGCCATCGGGTTCTGATAGAGGAGCCAGTTGCGCGCGACCCAGGGTCCGGCCATCAGGAGCCCGCAAGCGGCGACGAGCGCAACGGGTTTCAGCTTGCGCGCTTTCCATGCGACGAAACCCAGGGCGTAGATGCCGATGGTGAAGGCCGTAAATTTCGCGGCGAAGGCGTAGCCGGCCAAGAGTCCGGCGGGGATCAGGAGGCGCCAGGCGTCCGGATGTACGTCGCGTTCGTTATCCCAGATGTGCAGCCAGTAGAAGGTGGCAAAGACGATCGCGGCGGTGCCCACGTCGATATAAGCGATGGAGGCATCGATGCCGAACACGGGGCTGACGAAGGTGAATACGGCGGCTGCGGCGCCGACCCACGGCTTCCCGAGCCGTCGGCCGAAGGCGAACATGGAGAACGCCAGAGCCACGGCGAAACAGAGATGCACCAGCGCTGCAGCCGAGTGGCGGCCGATGATGAAGGCCGGCAGGAAGATCAGTTCGACGCCCTGGCCCAGCATGGCGTAGAGATTCGTCGTGATCTTCTCCATTCCGTGCGTGCGGACGTAACGGGCGATGAAGCCCAGGTGATACGAGGATCCGTCGGGGCTATGTTCCGGGGCCCAGGCGTAGACGAAGTACAGCGTCAGGAACGCGGCTCCGATGGCGCTGGTGAGGATCTTGAGTATCTGGCTGGGTGGCGTGAGTTGGTATCCGCGCGGACTCCAGTCCCCGGAGCGAATGGCCAGGATAAGGGCGGCGAGCATCGGGCCGATCAGCACGGGCCAGTAGCCAACCTGCGCGGCCAGGACCGCGAAGAAGAAGAGATGAAGAATCGCCGCCCCGAGCGTGAAGCACAGCGGGATACGCTCCGTGGTCCATACAAAGGGTGTTAGCCGGAGTCTCCGCAGGAGCAGTGCGCCGATGGAGTAACAGGACGCAGCGGTAAAGGCAGCACCCAAGAGTGCAGTGGCGGCCAGCTTCATTTCTCCGTGATTCCGATCTTGGTCAAAATGAAGCCGAGCTTCGCGCCGTCGCCCGGTGAGGTCCAGACTTTATCGATCTCTGCACCCAACAGCGTGTCTTTCCCGGGAACGATCCACTCTTCGGGGACATCCTGGGCGAACTGGAATTTGCCGGGCTGATCGTAGCGGACAGTGTCCAGTTTGTGTCCGTTCACTTCGAAGGTGATGGTGACGGGGCCCGTACTCTTGAATGTGGCGTCGGCGACTGCAAGATCGGCGACATATTGAACGTTGCGGTTCACGCGCGGCAGAACCTTGACGACAGGATGTTTGCCGGTCCACGACCAGCCATCGGCCGGCCCCATGACATCGGAAACGACGTGCGTCATCACGTCTCCGTCGCTCATGCTGACGATACGGGAGATCCGGTATGGGCGGAAGGTGCCGAAGCTGGTGCGTTGTTCGGGTGGCGCGTAGGGTGGCGGAAGATTCTGGCAGGCGGAAAGGAGAAGCGCCCCAAGCGGAAGGAGAGCTCGTCGCGTCACCTCAGTAGGATAGCGCGGGCAGGTGCCTGGGTCGCTAACGTTTTGACGGGTTTGGCGTCTCTTATTGGGGAGGCCCATGCTAAATTGAGGGACAAGGGCCTAGCTGCCGCCAAAAATCCATGCTTGCCAAAAAATGTTTTCTGTTTCTGCTGAGCGCCTCCGCGGCGTTCGCCCAACTGCCGCTGCGTCAGGACCCCAAGGGTGTGGTGGCGACGGTCGACGGGCGCGATGTCACCTGGGGGGAAGTGCAGCAGATTCTGGCGGTGGCTCCTCCGCAGTTGGTGACCTATTTCAAGACAAATCCCCAGGCCGCGCTGATGCAGTGGTTCATCATGCAGGAACTGGGACGGCAGGGCGAGGCGAAGAAGCTGGATCAGCAGAGTCCGCTCAAGGAACAACTGGACGCCATGCGCATGAACTACCTGGCGGATGCGCGCATGAATGAGGAGATGAATCTCTACCCGGTGCCGTTCAGTGTGGTGGAGGACTTCTACAAGAAGAATCAGGCTCGCTTTGAGCGCGTTCGTGTGAGCGGGATTTTCTTGCGGTTCAAGGCTGAAGCCAAGGCAGGGGCGACCTCTGCCAACGATGTCGCGGATATGGCTGCGGCGATTCTCCAGGGCGCCGGCGTGCAGCGGTCGGAAGCGGATGCTCGCACGCTGGCCCTGGATCTGGTGAAGCGCCTGCGCGCAGGTGAGTCGATGCAGACACTGGTGACGCAGTATTCTGAAGACCAAGCGTCGAAGGCCAAGGGCGGGGACATCGGGTACGTTTCCGGAACCAGTAATTTGCCGGCGGAACTGGTCAAGGCCTCGGTAGCGATGCGGCAGGGCGACGTGAGTGAACCGATTCGTCTGTCAACTGGTTTCTACGTGTTGCGCGCCGACGAACGCAGCGTTCAACCGATCAATGAGGTGGTTCAGGACATCTCAGAAGAGATCCGGAAGACGCATCTGGACCAGTTCCTGAAGGGGTTGAACGATCGGTTCCGGCCGGTGATCAAGGACCAGATGCTGCTGGTCCAGCCGACCGCGAAGTAAGCCTGTGCTGCCTGCTCTGAGTGGCGCTCCAATCCGTGTCGTGATGGGCGATTCGCTCGGGCCGCATCTGGCGCAGACGTCCATCCCTGGGCGCGTCATCTACCTGGACCCTTGCCTGCTCGAACAGCACGGCGAGTTTGAGCGCATCCTGGTCCATGAACTATTCCACTTCGCCTGGGTGCGGCTGGGGAATCCGCTGCGCCGGGATTGGGAACAAGTGCTGGCCGGGGAGTTTCATGGCCGTGTACGCGGTGAGCTCGGCTGGAGCGCGGAGTGGCGCAAGCTGAAGCTGAAACCCCACGATGTTCGGGCGCGCACGCCGGTGTGGCGTCGCTATGCCTG
>CANIIC010000020.1 GCA_947467395.1 Bryobacterales bacterium | reverse complement strand
GCTCTCGCCGTGACTTGACCGTTTGAGTTCCCCAGCACCGCGGAGAACATCTGAGGTACGGTCTCCGTGATGGTGACGGTCACCCAATATCGGACATCGTTCACACCCGGGGCGTTCGGCGGAGGGGTGGAAATGTCATTCGACTGAATCCTGACTACCTGCCGATTGCCGTGACCGTTGCTAGTGAATCCGTTCGTCTCGGCGTACTTGCACCCGCTCGCCAGATTCAGATATGTTCCAGCTGCCCCGATCACCGTGCCACAGTCCACCGGAGCGGGGGCACAGTAGATCTTGTCAGAACTTCCGCACGTAAAGCCTCCCGGAACGCCGTAGCGGAGGGCTTCGCGGATCGCGGCCATCGCAGCCGCGTCCGCAGCAGACTGCGCGGCTTTCTTCACGAAGAAAGACCACCCCAGATCCACCGCCAGGCCCATCATGCCGCACAAGGCCAGCAGGGCAATGGTCAGCATGAACATCGCCTGGCCCCGCTGTGTGCGTTTGCTGTTTTGAACTTGACTATGCATCACAACGGCCCTCAAAATCGAATCCGTTCCCCAGCGCTCGCACCGACGTGAAAGGGCGCGAAGGATACTTGTCGAACACCCGGCCACAGCATCGCGAGCGCGGTCGGAAACGGGGCAGAAATCTTGATCCCAACCCAGTGGCCCACCCCATTCCCCCCGGCAGGCGGCCACAGACTCACGTCATTCACACAATCGTTCAGCAAACAGTCGAAGGCGCCCGCATCAGACGTGAATCGCACCGTCGTGATTGAGCCATCGATCCCGATGCCCATGTATTTGATCCGGTTCGCCACATCAGCCACCGTTTTCGCGCAAGAATTCGTGATCGATGGCGGATTACTCACGCAGGTCTGCCCATGCACAACCGCAAACCGAACTCCTTCTTTCACGGCGTGCGCCATCGTGTTGTAGACCCACATGGCGCGAGAGATTTCAAAGATGCAGAGCAGCATGAACATCAGCGGGATTCCCACCAATGTCATCTCGATCATCGCGTTGCCACGCTGTGCAGGATTCCGCCTCATGGCAACCTCATTTCCGCGTGCCGCGTAAAATGCCACCGTCCCTGCATCAGGCCCGGAATCGGAATCATTGGCAACGTGCGATACGTTACCGAAACCACCACCGACTTACGCGTAGGCGTCGTGCCATCGCAATCGGCGCATGGTGGCGTCGTTGCGTTGTCACGCACCACGGGCACCCCAACATACACAGGAAGCGCATCGCTCAACTGGCTCGCCGCTGTTGCGCAGCCCGTGAGCCCAGAAGCCCCCGGCAAGGTCTTCATTTCCCCGAGTGCCGCCTGACACGCGACCGACTGCGTCGCAGACTCCGAAGTAGCGGCCGCCTCCATCGCTGCCACGCGGGCCGCTCCCTGCGTGCAAATGGCCGCGTAGGTAAAGAACCCAAAATCGATAATTCCGACAAACAGGAAGAACAGCCACGGCAACATTAATGCCGTCTCAATCACCGCGTTTCCTTTTTCTGGATTCCGCTTTCTCATGGACCTAAACTCCGACTACCGTGAGCACCTATTTCAAGGCACGCTCACAGCCAATTGAGGCAAGACTTTCTCAGGCGAGCCCGCCGGAGGATTCCAAGGCCGGACGGCTGCATCACCAAGCGCAAGGAAATATTGACTTTGGGCGTTCTATTTCCAGGAAGCTGGCCACTCCAGACGGGTCGATTTGGCCAGTGATTTAGGACCGAGCACTCCGGCTGTGCACCCGGTGGGGCAGCGAACTGAGCACTTTCCCCCAGGGTTGGTGTGCGCCTAGGCCCAACCTCGCCGCAGCTTTCCCCACCAGACCGCCGAGATGCGGGCCCCCAGGTTGAAAGTGCGTATAGGGACGCAGTGGCCCACAACGTGTACTAGAACGCAGAAGGATGGCGCGGGATAAACGACTTGTGTGGAGCAGCCTTCGATTCTGGAGGCAACAGTGATCCGCCTACCTATTACCGAGGTTCGCCTCGCCGAGCAGTCGTCTCACTCAGAGAGCGGACTCGCCGTGTCTCTACTTCTTCACGGAGCCGTGATCGTTCTAGCGACGCTTCCAGGCGCTGTCGTCTCTGTGCCCATGAGACCCAAGGCGGCAGTGCCGCAATACACGCAGATCATCCTGGATGACAAGTTGTACTATGTCTCACAGCTGTCACCATCCGCTTTAGTCCAACGCGCGGGCCGACCGTCGCCACTGTCCAACTCTAGAAAAGGAGACACACCCGTCGGCCAGCTCAGCGCACCCAAGGTACCCGAGGCGATGATCCCCCCGAAGACGCGACGCGATCCGACGCGGCTCGACACTCTGGTACAGGCCGATCTATTGACGATCCACGTGACACCGGAATCCGCCCAGTTGCCATCCTTCCAGGCCTGGACCGGGCGGCTCGCGCCATTCCGGCGCGAGTTCGTCGTGCCGGGTCAGCGTAGCGCCCCACACGTTCAAACCGTCGAAATCGAGGCCCCACCGGATCTCCGGAACCCCGTGCTCACCAGTTCGCTGGAAAGCATGACCACGTCGAAGCTTCCGTTGATGGCAGCTCTGCCTATCGTGGACGCAACGCTACCGGCAGTGGAGATGCCCACGCCTGCCCGTACAACAGGAGATCCAATCAATGTGATCTCAGCAACACCGCGATCTGAGAACAAGCCGGATCGTTTGGTGATCCCGCCCGATAACGTGGTCGGGCTGACTGGCGGGGAGGCCACCGAGATTGCTGCGGATCGGAGCGTCGCCGGAGGCGGTTCAGGCAAACAACCGGGCGCCGGACCGAATGAGGGGAACTCCGCACCGGGCACAGGGACCGTTCGTGGAGCCGCTGGAGAACGGAGCGCAGAACGTGGCGCGACCGCAGTCAGTACAAGCAACGATCCAGCCGTGATCACGCGCTCCCCAGATGGGCACTTCGACTCCATCGTGGTGCAGTCTTCACCGTTGGATCAGTTTCCTTCCGGGAATACGCTCTTGCACGGTCGCCCAATTTTCACGGTCTATATCTCGGTTGGCGTCGGGAAGGATTGGGCCATGTATTTTTGCATCCAGGGCGAAGGTTCCGTGGCCGCGAAGAGTGAAGTCCAAGGCAAGCCGCTGGATCCGCCCTATCCGTATAAACTGCTCCGCCCGAAAGTCACCATCTCCGCGTATCAGAAGTACATTCTGGTACATGGCTTTGTGACTGAAACCGGGACGGTCAGCGACCTGCGGGTGATTCCTCCGGCGAGACAGGACCTTGCGGACATCGTCATATCCGCGCTGAACCAATGGACCTTCCGTCCTGCGGCGCGCCAAGGCGCACCCGTCAAGGTCGAGTTCCTGCTGGCCATTCCATCTGGGACGTTCTAAGACTCCCGCCGGAGCTCGGCTCGGGGCAGGCAGTTCCATCCACCAGCAATGGTGCTTGAGGTGCAACGCAAAGGAAGAAGGAAGATGGATACAAATCGCACGCGCGTCGCCTATTTCTCCATGGAAATCGCACTGGAGCCCGAAATCCCCACTTACTCCGGGGGACTGGGCGTTCTCGCTGGCGACATGTTGCGATCCGCGGCGGATCTGGACGTCCCCATGGTGGCCGTAACGCTGGCGCATCGCCACGGTTATTTCGATCAGATTCTGGACGAGTCCGGCCACCAAAGCGAAGCGCCTGAGCCGTGGGATCCAAGCCAGCATGCGGATCTACTGGGTCCATCGGTCGAGATCCCCCTCGAAGGCCGGCAGGTCCGCATCCGCGCATGGCGCTACACCATCGTGGGACACAAGGACCGCACCATACCCGTGTTTCTTCTGGATACGGATTGGCCGGAAAATACGGAGTGGGATCGTTCGCTCACGGACTCCCTCTACGGAGGCGACGAACATTATCGACTCTGTCAGGAAGTGGTCTTGGGCATAGGCGGGATCCGCCTGTTGCGGGAACTCGGGTATTCCGAGCTCGCCACGTTCCACATGAACGAAGGCCACGCGGCGCTCCTTACACTTCAATTGCTCGAGGAGAAACTGGGCCACCCCCGACTGAGCGAGGCTACCGAGGCCGATATTCGCGAGGTGCGAACCAAGTGCGTCTTCACGACGCACACCCCGGTGCCCGCGGGACACGATCAGTTCCCGCGAGACTTGGTGGAACAGGTCCTCGGTCACGACCGGCTCGGGATCCTGGATGCCACGCACTGCTGCCCTCAATCCGTGCTGAATATGACGTTTCTCGCGCTGCGGTTTTCGCACTACATTAACGGCGTCGCGATGCACCACGGCGCCGTCTCGCATGACATGTTCCCGGAGTACCCGATTCGCGCGATCACCAACGGAGTGCACGCGGAAACCTGGACCTCACCGGAGTTTCACGCCCTCTATGACCGGCACATGCCGGAGTGGCATCGAGATAACCTCTATCTTCGCTACGCCATCGGGATCGCGCGCGACGAAATCCAAGCCGCACACCAGGCAGCCAAACTACGACTGTTTCAACAGGTGGGAACGAGAGCGGGAGTGACTCTGGATCCCAACGTCTTCACCATCGGATTCGCCCGCCGCGCGACTGCCTACAAGCGCTTCGATCTCCTCTTTTCGGATCCTGAACGGCTCCGAAAGATCACGGAGGATGTGGGGCCGGTGCAGATCCTCTACGGAGGGATGGCGCATCCCAAGGACGAAGCCGGAAAAGAGCAGATCCGGAGAGTCTATGAATTTGCCGCGAAGCTGCGGAGCCCCAAGCTGAAGATCGTCTACCTGGAGGACTATCGCCTGCCTTGGGCCAAGCTACTCACCGCAGGCGTCGACCTGTGGCTCAATACGCCCTTGCGACCGCAGGAAGCATCGGGAACCAGCGGCATGAAGGCTGCGCTCAACGGCGTACCCAGCCTGAGCATCCTCGACGGCTGGTGGATCGAAGGCTGCCTGGAAGGAATCACGGGTTGGGCGATCGGCCAGGATGGCGAAGTTCGGGAAGCCACCGCCGGCGAAGCGGAGTCGTTATACGAGAAGCTCGCGGCGATCACCGCGCTATTCTACCAGCGGCATGACGACTACACCCATGTCATGCGAGGCGCGATTGCACTCAACGGTTCCTTCTTCAACACGCAGCGCATGCTGGCGCAGTACGTGGAGAACGCCTATGTGCCAGCCTAGGCGACAAGCTGCGCCAAGTCCGACTCAAAGACCAGGAACTCTTCGCCATCCACTCGAATGATCGCGAAGCGGTCATCGTCGGCCGGCCCCATCACCTCAATCACCTTGCCTGGCGGCACGGTGACTGCCGCATCCAAGTTGTCCTTGAATGCCAGAACCATCAGCGGAAGTGTTGTATGGAAGCTCATTAGGCCCTCCTCTTTCCGGTGTCTTTACTGCACGCAACGTGCCAAGACTCACCGCGGCTCAATCACGATGTATTCTGAACGATCTGAATCCATCCAACTCTTTGGGCGTTTTCGCGCGATCGCTCTATAGTGGGTGAGCACAGGACGCTCAGTGGCGGAACACGCAGTTCAAGAGAAGTCGAAGGGCGGATAATGACAGTGCTCGCTCCAACCGGGACAGTGCCGGATAACGCACGAACAGCGGGCCGAATTCAGACGGGAGAAAACAGCCGAGAATCATCTCCCGACCACTCGGGCCGGGGGCGTTTGATGCAGAAATCCTTCGAACAGTGTGTAGACTTCCGTGTCGTCGATCGGGGGGAAGTGTGCGTAGCACTCATGGACTGCGGCACCTTCCGCAGCTTGAATGGGGATAACTACACGATCCGCGAGCGCACTTAACTGCTGGATTGCGTCCGTCGATCCCACCGGCGCAGCGATCACGATCATGGCTGGTGCATGCAAGCGCAGCGACCGAATCGCCGCTTCCATGGTTGCCCCGCTGTCCACAGCATCGTCAACCACCACCAGCCGCTGGCCGCGCAAGTTCGCAGGCGGGCACACGGACCGGTAAATCTCCGTCTTGTGAACCTGGTCGTTTCGGGCGATGCCGATCGCTCGCTCCACGTCGTGGGGTGGAATGTGCAGAGCCTCGATCTTGCGCGAGGCCAGGACCGGCGCGACCCCGGCTGCCACGGCGCCGATCGAACGGATCGATTGCCACACTTCGTGTACGGGGATTCGAATCTTTTCCACCACCAGCAAGGTCAGTGGTAGTCGGAGGATACTCGCCAGCTCCATCGCAACCGGCACACCACCACGCGGAATCGCGATGACGGTAGTGTCGGGTTGCCCGGCGTAGGGGGCCAGCAGAGAACTCAACAAGCTACCCGCTTCGGCTCTGCTGGCGAATTTTGCGGGCTCTACAGGATACTCAGGACCGTTCCACATAGAAGAACTCCTACAAACTCCATGCAGGTTTGGGACCAAGCCCAACGATCCAAAATCTGCCCTAAGCTGTAGCGGCGAATCCCTTCTCACCGGCCAGTCCGTATTTCTTCATCCGGTAGCGCAGCCGGTCCCGCGTGGTGTGCAGGAGGCGCGCCGCGCGGACTTGATTGCCGTCCGTATCTTGCAGCGCCTGACGAACCAGGCGCAACTCCACGTCTTCGATCGCATCCGAGGCTTCCGCGCTGATGACGGAAGGCAACTCCATCCGCCCCTTCACGGGTTTTCCGATCGGAGACAGATAGGTGGGGAAATCCCGAAGCTGTAACTGTGGTCCTGCACTCATCATGCAGGCGTGACCCAGCGCATTTTCCAGCTCACGAATGTTGCCCGGCCACTCATGCTGCTCCAATAGGCGCATCACATTGGCCGAAACACCATCGATGTGTTTGCCGAACCGCATCGACCAGGACTGAATAAAGTGCGCGATCAGGGGATGCAGATCCTCAATGCGGTCGCGCAAAGGAGGCAGTTCCACTTCCACCATCGAGAGCCGGTAGAACAGGTCGCCACGGAACTGCTTGTCGGCCACTGCTTTGCGCAGATCTTTGTTGGTGGCCGCGACAAGCCGGAAGTCCACCTTCTTGGTGGACAAGCCGCCCACTCGCTGCACTTCCCTGCTCTGCAGCACCCGCAACAGCTTGGCCTGCGTCGACAAGGGCATGTCGCCGATCTCATCCAAAAACAGAGTTCCGCCGTTGGCGAATTCCAGCAGTCCGACTTTGTCCGACGTGGCTCCCGTGAATGCTCCCCGCACGTGGCCGAACAATTCACTCTCAAACAGCGTTTCCACGACGGCGGAGCAGTTCAGCACAACCATGTGTCCACGCCGGGCGGGGCTCATATTGTGAAGCGCTCGCGCCACCAGTTCTTTACCTGTGCCCGTCTCGCCGGTCACCAGCACTGTCGAAAAATGTGGGGCAATCCGCCCCATGAGCCCGAACACACTCTGCATCTGGGGACCATTCCCCACCATTCCATGGAATGGTGGCGGTTCCGCAGCGCTTCCGGGGGATTCCGGGCGGGGCTCCAGCAACGCGGATGCGGTGCTGGTCGAGATCGGTGCCGCCACCGAACTGGTGTTGACGTTCATAGACTCTCCTTCATCGCATTTTTTCCGTCACCGAAGCAGCGCTGGCCCGCGTCGCGAATGGAGGCGAGAGACAGTACAATCGTCTCCGCCCGCCGATTCGCGCGCCTCCGAAGGACCTCCGAGTCCAGTTGCTGCCCAGGCCGAAAGAACAGTTGCATCGCTCTATGCCGCGACCGACTTCGCCTTGCGCGAAGCGCGTTGGACGGCCTTCGATCCAGCCGGGTGGGCACAGATCGCCTGCATGGTCCGCGCGACGTCATCCCGGGTCAGGCCGTTACTCCCGGCTCGGAGAGCGACATCGTTTAACGACAACACGCCCTTCACCGCGCCGCTTTCATCCACCACGGGAAGCCGATGCAGCTGCTGCTGCGCCATCGTGTTCAGCGCGGCGTGGATGTCCTCCTCCGGCGAACACAACGCCAAACCCGTCCGCATCACCTCCGACACGGAAACCTCCGACGCCGGCCGATTGCGGGTGCCCAAGGCGATAAAAAGATCCCGATCGGTCACCACGCCTACCGGGCGCCCGCCATCCCCCACCACCGGCAGGAGGCCAAGGTCATGCGTCCACATCAGTTCGGCCGCACTGGCGGCGTTCGTGTCAGGGCTGCAGACCTGTACATCCGTGGTCATAATGTCTTTTACTTGCATCGCTGTCTCCTCGCTGACAAGTATTCACACCCATTCGGCTTAGTCGACCCAGCTACGATTAACGTAGCGCCCGATTTGCGTTAACCGATCATGCCTAAGGTGAAGGTAGAATACATCGAGCGCAGAGACAGTGCTACTGGCAAAACTTCTCGGTTAATTACGATACGTAACCGTTAATAGTCTTGGGGGAGGGGGGTTATGACTCTAGGATCCCGTTGCGGGCCGCATAGACGCCGAGTTCGGCGACGGTCTGAATTCCGAGCAGCTGCTTCATCTGCTGCTTGTGAAATTCTACGGTCTTGGGAGAAATATTCAATCTATCCGCCACTTCTTTGGCTTGCAACCCTTGGGCCAGCAGCCGTAAGACTTCCCGCTGCCGGGGCGTCAGGGGAATGGCACCTTTCCCGGGAAGCCCTTCCAGTGCGGAGAGGACCGGCTGGCGGATGGCTTCGGCGATAAAGGTCTGCCCGTCCAAAACCTCTCGAATCCCCTGCATCAGTTCGTCGCCAAAGGAGCTCTTGAGAAGGTAGCCGGAGGCTCCCGCCCGTAAAGCCTCCACTGCATACGGGATTCCCGAGTGCATGGTGAGAACGATGATCTTGCTCGGCACGCCCAGCTTGCGAAGGCGGCGAATTGCGTCCATACCGCCGAGTACGGGCATCGAAATATCCAGCAGGATCAGATCCGGCTGTCGCTCCACGGCGGCATCCACCAGAGCCTGACCATCGGGAACCGCACCCACGATCTCCAGTTCCGGCCGGTCCAGAATCCGCACCAAGCCGTCCAGCACAACGGGATGGTCATCGGCGAGCAAGATACGAACTGGCGTCATGATGTCAAAGGAACCGAAGCCATCACCGTGGTCCCTAAGCCCGGTTGCGAGTGAATGGTGAGTTGGCCACCCAGCAATCGTACACGTTCTTCCATGCTGATGATCCCCAGGCCGCCTTTCTTCAGCGCCTGCTCCAGTTCGAACCCGTTCCCCTCATCCACAACCCGGAGCAGAATTCCATCCGGGGGCCCAGCCGACGGGGTGCCGGCCAACTGCACATGTACGTGGGTTGCCTGCGAATGCTTCCGGATGTTGCGCAGACTTTCCTGGGCCACGCGATAGAGACACAGTGCCACGTCTTTGGGAAGGATTTCCGGAAGGTTCTGTTTGGCAAAGTCCGCGGCAATTCCCACCTGCTGCTGGAAACTCCTGCATTCCTCACGCAGAGCAGTCGGCAAACCCAGATCGTCCAGAATCGCAGGATGCAGCCGGCGTGAAGTTCCATGGATGTCCTCCGCCAGTCGCGCGATCCGGTTTCCCACGGACTTCAACCGCTCGGCAAAGGGACCGCCTTGATCGGCGGAAGCCAGCAGCGCGGACACTTCCATGCTCGCCGCCGCCAATTCCTGACTGAACACGTCATGCAGCTCGCGGGCAAGTTCCCGGTTCCCGCCTTCCTGGCTGGAAATCAGGTTCGCCGTGAGTTGCTGTAGCTGCGTATGGTACGTCTGCAACGACAATTCGTTCTTCCGCCGCTCGCTGATGTCCGAAATAAATGCAACGCCCAGGATTCCGTCGCGCGTTTCGACAGAGCTCAGGCTGACCTCGACAGGAAACGCGGTCCCATTCTTGCGCAGTCCGAACAACTCCCCGCCCTTGCCCATGGGGCGGCGCATCGGCTCTCGGAACCAGCGGGATACGTGGACCGCGTGTCTGGCCACAGCGTTGGTGGGCACCAGTCGCGACAGAGGCTGGCCGATGAGTTCGGACCGGTCGTACCCGCACATCGCCTCCGCTGCCGCGTTCGCCAGGACGATCTCCCCCCGTTGATCGATGGCCAGAATCGCTTGGGCCGCATTTTCCAACAGCGCCCGCATCGCGGCATCGGTGTCGGCGGCACGACCTTCGATCTCCCGCATTTCCGTAATGTCGATGCTGGTGGCGATCACGTACTGCACGTCTCGATCCGTGGTGGCGGTCCCCATCGAACCGCTGATGGTCACTCGTCGCCCGTCTTTCGTGAGAATGTGACCTTCGCGCCGGATTGATTCACCTTTTAAAACGTTCGTGATAATGTCGAGGCTGCCTGGTCTCTCTTCAGGCACCAGCAAGCAGGTGTACGCTTTCCCCCTCACTTCCTTGAGAGCGTATCCAGTCACCCGCTCCGCCACCCTATTCAGATGAACGATCCGGCCTTTGGCATCCACCACCATCACCAGCAGGTCCTTGGCAGCTTCCAGAATGGATGAATTGATGTCGCGTTCGCGCCGCAGCGAATCCTGCTCGCGCTTCAGCTGATCCACGTCCACGAAGGCCATGAGGACACCGTCCACCTTGCCCCCCGACGTGCGGAAAGGCCGGATCGACAGCATGTACCAGCGTCGGTCCTCGTCGCCCTGCACTTCGCGCCGGACTTCCAGCGCTTTTTCGACGACGGTCGTGATCAACGTTTCCATGTCCGGAATCGAAATCCCGATGCGGAGGTCCCCGATGGGGCGTCCGACGTCGCCCGGCAGCAGGCGCAACAACTTCTCTGCGGGAGGCGTAAAGCGCCGAATGCGCCGATCCTTGTTCAGGATCAGAATCGGGATGTTCACGCCATTCAGCACATTGGTCAAATCGTCGGTGAGGCGGCCCAGTTCCGTATTCCGGTTCTGGAGCTGTTCATTCAGCGTGATCAGTTCTTCGTTGGTGGACTGAAGTTCTTCCTTCGCGGTCTCCAACTCTTCATTGGTGCTTTGCAGCTCCTCCATGCTGGAAAGAGCCTCTTCGTTCGCCGTCGTCAGTTCTTCGTTGGTGGCGTCCTGATCGCGAAGAACCGCCTGCACGTACTCGCGAGCCTTGGCCAGTTCCGCTTTGGCGCTGAGCAGTTCCTCATCCCGAACCTGACCCCGCTTCCGGACAGATAGCCGGGGCTTCGGGGTGCTTTCATCCCGCAAACCGGAGTCTTCAAACAGGATGAGGAACGATCTTTCGCGCTCCCCCGACACGGGCATCGGGCGAACTTCCAAGTTCACCACCCGCACTTGTCCATCCTGCTTCAGCTGCACCCCTTCTTTCCGAACATTGCGGCCCGTTTTACGGGCTTCCTGAACAGCGGCGCGCAACTCCAGGGACAATTCATCGCGCACCATCCGCAGCAATTGGAACGTGGCGCGACCCGGCGCGGGACGCAGATAGGGACTGGTGTCGCCGCGAAAGTGAAGAATCTGCAGATCCTGATTCACCACCAGGCCTGCGTGCGCATAACGTTCCCACACAATCCGGTCGGCTTCCCGCTCCAAATCCTGACCGATCAACGGACGTTGTGGCTTGGTTTCAAGCTTGGCGGCTTCCAGTTGTGGCCTCGCCACGCTCAGTGGAACGGCCACCGCATTGTTCTTGAAGAACACCTTGTTCTTCTTGTCCTGGATGGTGAACAGATCCGTATGCGCGCTGAGGCTCTCGGATTTCCCCAACAGCAGCAGGCCCGTGCTCTTCAGGCCGTAGTGGAAGGAGCCCAACACCTTTTTCTGTAAGGCCGATTCAAAGTAGATCAGGACATTGCGGCAACTGATCAGATCCAATTTTGAGAACGGAGGATCCTTGGTGACATCATGACGGGCGAACACGCACATGTCGCGCAGGTCGTGGTTGATCTGATACTCGCCATTCACCGCCGTGAAATACCGGCGCAGGCGTTCCTTGGACACGCCCGCCAAAGCCTCCGTCGAATACTTCCCCAAGCGAGCCTTCTGAATCGCAGTCTCGCTGATGTCCGTCGCAAAAATCTGGATCGGGAAAGAGGCATGCTGCTGGTCCAGATACTCCACCGCACAGATCGCAATGGAATACGCTTCTTCGCCGGTGGAGCAGCCAGCCACCCAGATACGGAGCGCCTCACCTGCCATTTTTTCTTTGAAAATCTGCGGCAGAATGTGTTCCCGCAGAGCGACGAAGACTTCGGGATCCCGAAAGAACGAAGTCACATGAATGAGGATTTCCTGGAACAACGCATCCGTCTCTTCGGGCGTGGTGTCGAGAACCTTCAGGTAGGACTTCAGATCTTCCACTTTGTGCAACGCCATCCGCCGTGCCAGACGACGCCGGATGGTAGATTGTTTGTAACGCGAAAAATCAACTCCGGAATTAGTGCGCAGCATCCGGAAGAACCGGCGCCAATCTTCATCCTCCGCCGGAATGACCGGGACACCTTCGATCGGCGCCAAGCGGACAAACGGATGGTGAGAGATATGCACCAATTCCTTGGCGATGCGATCTGGTGGAAGAACCAGGTCGACACACCCCGCCGCGATGGCGCTGCGCGGCATCCCGTCAAACTTCGCGGTCTCCGGATCCTGCGCCAGCGTAAAGCCGCCTTCCAACTTAATCGCTCCCAGCCCAACAGTGCCATCCGAAGCTGTTCCGGAAAGAACGACGCCGATTGAGCGAACGCCTTGCGCCTCGGCCAGAGATCGGAAGAAGCTGTCGATCGGCAAATGATGCCCAGCGGCCGCCTTGCGGGGCACCAAGCGCAGGACCCCGCCTTCAAGCAGCACATCCGTATTCGACGGCAGTACATACACGTGGTCCGGTTCGACACGCACGCCGTCCTGAATTTCCAGGACCGCCATCTTGGTCTCTTTGGCCAGTAACCGGGTTAGCACGCTCTCGTGCTTGGGTTCCAAGTGCTGCACCAGCACGAACACCATCCCGGTGTTCGCCGGAAGCGCTTGCAGCAACTGAGTGAACGCCTCCAGGCCACCTGCTGAGGCGCCGATGCCTACGATGACTGGGGTTTCCAAAGGTGGCAGTTCCGCCTTGGCCCGGCGAGCGATGACAGTGTTCTTAACGCGCTTCGCCATCCGTGGCTCCCGTTTTGAATGCGCCTCTCAAGATTAGATCTAGTGTAGTTCCTCCGAACCGCTGATTCCAGAGATCGTAAGGTTCTTTAGGTCGAAGATCCCTTCACTCTAGAATGTCGACTCGGAGGGTCACCATGGCGTCGGCCGCGCACGAGCGAACTGACCGACCTCCGAGACTATTTCCCGAGTTCGGACAGCGCGGCATCCTTGTCGGCGAAGCAAGGGAAGAGTTTCGACAGACTGGTCATCTCAAAAATCTGGCTGTTCTGAGGATTCAGGCTGGCGAACGCGAGGACACCATCGCGCGCGCCAAGCAGCTTCCCCGCCACCATAAACACACGCAGGCCCATGCTGCTGACGTAGGTCATGCCCTGACAATCGAGCAAGAGTTTGCGAGCGCCGGCATCGAGAACCGCTTGGACGACGGCTTCGAGCTCTGGTGCGGTCTGGGCGTCCAGACGCCCCTGGACGTGAACGATTTCCACGTCGCCAACAGTAGTTTGGGTGAGGGTCATCGAGACCTACATCGGTTGGATCGAGGCGCTGCGGATGTGCTGGTACAGATCGTCGATCGCGGCTTTCACGGTACGGCTGATGGTCTCCAGGCCACACAACATATCGATGCGTTGACGGCGAAGCTCCAATTCATGCGGCTGCAGGACCAGGCTCAGCAGGCCGCAGGCTTCGGCGATGCTCACCAACATGATGTCGCGGGTGTCCGGAATCTCGTCCCCTAGAATGGCCTGCGCCAGACGAAGCTTCACGTGGCGCTGCGGCTTGTCGTCCACCACGGGGAAGCGTTCCACGTCGATGATCCACAGGCGCTTGCTGGTTTCATGACGGAGCACGCCGCGTTCCACCAACAGTTGCAGGGCGGCCTCTTCCAGTTCCTGATCCAAGCTCTTTAATTCTTCGATCCAAGAGCGAACGGTCTTCTTGTCCGGGTGCTTCGCCATCGTCAACAGAGCTTTATCGAGCACCGCGATGCCGGTCGGGGTCGGGTCCAGGATCAAGACATTATCGGTGTCTGTGTCAATTTTCTTGGCCAGAGCCAGGTCAAAAAATACAGCGCCCGCGAGCGCGTAACCGGTGCCATACCCCTGCGAAGTCTGCACGCGGCCGGTCTGTTCATCGACCGCCAGCAGAACCACTTCTTCAAGCATCGTTAGCATGGGAGGTTCGCCTCGATCCGGACGACGTGCTGCATACCGCTCACATCCAATACAGTTTTGGTGTTGGGCTTGGGCGCACAAACCATGAATTCGGCCTTACTCTCCTGGGCGGCTCGCGCGCCTTGAAGGATCGAGCGCAGACCAGCGCTCGAGATGTAGTCGAGCCCAGAAAAATCGACCGCTACTTTCGCGTTGGCCTGCACAGCGGACACGAGAGCGGCTTCCAGCGCATCCGCCGTGGTCGCGTCCGCGCGCCCCGTGACGGCAACAATACACCAGCCACCGCGCGATTCCTGTTTTATCTCCATAGATTGCCTCCCCTGACGTGGGTAAGTCGTGATTCTAGCATGCGGGTCTGATCAAGCTGCCTTAGACGTAAGTGCGCTGCAGCATCTCGGCCGCAGTCTCATCCAACAAATCGCCGCGACGGACTTCTTCAAAGCGGTTCAGCAGATCGTCGACGCGCAGCCGGCGCTTCTCCGCACCTCGGAAATCGCAGATGATCTGGCCGCGGTGCATCATGATCAGGCGGTCGCCCAAGTTGACCGCTTGATGCATCGAGTGGGTCACCATGAGCGTCGTCAGTTTATCGCGCGCGATCACTTGATCGCTCAGTTGAATGATTTGGTCCGCGCTTTTCGGATCGAGCGCAGCGGTGTGTTCGTCGAGCAGCAGTAATTTCGGTTTGAGCCACGTCGACATCAGCAAGGTCAGGGCTTGGCGCTGGCCGCCGGACAAGCTACCGATGGCGTTGTCGAGACGGTTTTCCAGGCCCATGCCGAGGCTCTTCACGGTTTCGAAGACTTGCTCGCGTAGCGATGCGTTCAGAGCCCAACCGAGGGTTCGGCTTTGACCGCGACGTGCGGACAAGACCAGGTTTTCGGCGATAGAAAGCTCCGGGGCCGTGCCGCTAAAGGGGTTCTGGAACACGCGACCGATCAACTGCGCGCGTTTGTGCTCCGGCCAGCGCGTCGTATCGTGGCCGGCCAGGCGGATCGAGCCTTCGTCAACAAAGAAGGTTCCCGCGACGGCGTTCAATAGCGTCGATTTCCCGGAGCCATTGGTGCCGATGACGATGACGAAGGAGCCTTCATCCAGTTTGAGGTCGATGCCTTGCAGGGAACGGACTTCGTTGGGCGTTCCTGCGTTGAAGGTCTTGCGAACTCCGGTCAACTCAAGCATTGCGCACCCCCACTTTCTTCCATCCTGCTTTGGCGATCAGGCCCGGAACAATGAGCGCCAGGAACACGAAGACCGCGGTGATGAGTTTTAGATCGTTGGGGTCCATGCCCCATCGAAGTGCAATGGCGACCAGCAATCGAAAGAGGACAGAGCCCATCAGTGCGCCGGTGATCAGCAGATTCAGTTGCTTCAGCCCGACAAGCGCTTCGCCGATGATCACGCTGGCGAGGCCCCAGACCAACATGCCGATGCCCATCTGCACGTCGGAGAAACCCTGATATTGGGCGAGCAGTGCTCCCGACAAGGCGACGAGGCCATTTGAAACGGCCAATCCAAACACGATCATGTTGCCATCGCTGATCCCCATGGCGCGGACCATCTGCGGATTGTCGCCGGTCGCGCGCATGGCGGTTCCCAGGTCCGTGCGGAAGAAGATGTACAGAATGATCCCGACAAGCGCAGCCGCCAGGAAGCTGAAGCCGAGCACAGACAGTTCGCGAGCGCTGACTTCCCAACCCGCCACGTTGATATTTTCGGCGCCACCGAACAGCCCGTTGCCGGCACCCTCAGCCCACGTCATGAGAGTGGTCGCCGAAAGCAGGGGCACGTTGCTGCGCCCCATGATGTGGAGGTTGATGGAATAGAGCGCGGTCATCACCAGGATGCCGGAGAGCAGTCCGTTGATCTTGAAGCGTGTGTGGAGGATGCCGGTGCACGCCCCTGCCAGCATCCCAGCAAAGACAGCGATACCGGTCGCCAGCAGTGGATTCGTGCCCTTGGTGAGCAGGGTCGCCGCCACGGCCGCGCCCAGCGTAATCGAGCCCTCTGCGGTGATGTCCGAGAACGAGTAGATACGGAAGCTGATCAGAACGCCGAGTGCAAGCAGCGAGAGGATGAAGCCGATCGTCAGTGCGCCAATGAGTAGTGTCACGTTGATTGATCCTCGGTTACGGGCGGGCAGCCTTCAACGGCGCGATCCAGCATGCTCCGCGGACGAATTCACTCTCAGAGACGCCACTTGAACCGCGGTCGTCGCCGAGTAGATGGAGAAGTCCGAGTAAGCTCTCTTGTTCGAACAGTAGGCGCACGGTCTTGCGAAGGTCGATCCTCCCGCGCTGCAGCGGCCGATACGGAAACGCAGCGGCGTGGACGTGTCCAAGCACGGAATCCGGTCCATACAGGGGCCGCACCAACGGAGCCAACGCCGCTTCGGGCCGGCGTGCGATCACACCCACGGCGACGGTCAATGCTCGGCTGAAGGCGCGCTCGGTGGTGAACGAAAGCCACGTGCGGATTTCAGGATGGGAGAAGAGTGAGACGGGCTTGCCATCTTGTACAGGCGATTTGCGTAAAGATGCGCCCACCAAGCCCGCAGATTCGCCGACCATCACGAAGGTAGCCTGCTCGGCTCCGGACGCTTCCAGCGCCATGTCCGCCAGCGTCGAAAGCCCGACGGCTCGAGCGTCACCGTTCACTTCGAACCGGCCCAGACTTTGGAACGACCCCTGGCAGACCAACCCGTATAGGACCTGCAGTTCGGGGACGTAGGAGCCTTCGGCCAGCAGGTAGTCCGGTGCGTTCGAGCCATCTGAAGGTTGATACGCTGCGGCGCCACTGACGGCCAGGAACTCACCGAAACGATTGCGGCTTTCTTCGAAGTTGGCTCCGAAGGCGCCTAGTCCGAGACCGAAGGAACTCTCCGGGAAGTTCACTGTTTGACAGTCGGCGGCCGAGTAGCCGGCAGCGATCCGCGACGAGTCACCCACCGATCGGAAGGAAACTTCGCCGCCACCGGACAGCCGGAACACGTCCATGCGCGCGGTGGCTCGTTCGATCTGACGCGTGGGTTCGGGCGCGGCCTGTTCGAGGGCGGAGGGAGTCGACGCCATCAAGGTGGCCTTGAGGCCGACCATCTCCAACACTTTCTCGACGGCCTCAGACGGATCCACAACAATAAACGCGCCGTTGATCGCGAGCAGCTTCTGGTAGAACGTCACCAGCACCCGGATCCCCATGGAACTGATGTAGTCGACGCCACGCAGGTTCATCCGGATGCGGTCATCGCCCTGCCGGATGATCTCCTCAAGCGCCTTCGAGAGGTGGTCCGCCCAATGGGCGTCGAGGCGGCCGGTGGCCCGGACCTCCAGGAATCCCTCCACGTGCTGTTTGTTGATTTCCATCTGGATCCCTTACTTGGTGTCCTTCACGTGGGTCGCCTTCTGACTCATCGCAGGGGGAACGCGCAGGTTGAGCCGAGCAACCGCGTCGTCGTTGATCACCAACTGCTGCACGGCCACTTCTTCAAACGGGATGGCCGCGGGCTTCTCTCCATGCAACACTCGTCCCGCGATCTTCCCCGCTGCCAGGCCAGATTCGTACCAGCCCAACCCAACAGCGACCGCGGCGCCTTTGCCGGTGAACTCCGGATCATTGATGATGAGCGGTAACTTTGCATCGCGCGCCGCTTTGCCGATGGCCGTGAAGCCCTGCAACGCAGTGTTGTCGCCGGTAACCCACATCGCCTGGATGCCGCGCGATTGCAGTGTCTGCGCTGCCTGCAAGACTTCACTCGAAGAAGTCACCGTCACTTCTTCGAGTTGAATCCCTGCTTTTAAAAACGCCTCGCGCGCGACGCTCATCACCTTGCGTGAATTCGCTTCTGAGCTGTTGTACAAAGTGCCGACCTTCTTCACGCCCGGAACCAATTGCTGAATCGTGGTGACGGTGTCATTGACCGGCGGGAACGAACCTACGCCGGTGATGTTGGGGAGATGATCCTCGCGAGACTTCCCTGCTCCGGCCGCGATCGGATCGTAGACGTAGTGGAAGACAACGTTTTTCTTCTTCACCACGGAGCAAGCTCCGGTGAGACACGGCGTGGTGAGCGTCACGATCAGATCCACATCCTGGCTATCGTAGTTCTGCAGCAGCGCGGGAATGTTGGCGATTTCACCCTGTGCGTGCGAGCGCAGCACCTGTAAGTTCTTGCCTTCCTCAAGCCCCTGCGATTTCAGGCCATCGGCCAAGCCGCGCAGCGCCGTATCCGCGCCTTCTTCGGGAGCGAAGTAAACGATCCCGATCTTGTAATTGCGGGTGCTCTGCACTGGCGCGGCCTTATCGTGGATGCCAGCCTCGTCGATCAACAGAGCCGCACGCGCCAGGAAGGATTCCGGCAACTTCCACGGTGCCTTCAAGCCCGCGAGCGCCGTGGTGTTGATTGCGATTTTCTCCGGCACGGAGTTGACGACCGGAACGTCCTTCGGGTTCGTGCCGCGCAGGACCTTGGCGGCGAGATCGCCGATCTGGCGGCCTACCTCATAGAAGTTCGCGCCGATGTCGAACAGCATGCCCTTCTTCACATTGGGCGGAATGACCGAGAACGCGGGAATGTGGCCACGCTTCGCCGCTGCGGCCACCGCGTCCGAGGCCACCAGGACCGTGACGTCGCCAGTCAACAGTAGAGCGTCGGCCCCGCGCGACACCAATGAGTTCGCAGCCTCGCTGACTGCGGACGTGCTCTCGACGTTCGCTTCCAGTAACGTGAGGCCCAGCTTCATACAAGCCGCGCGGGTCGCTTTGGTGTACGTCAGAGAATTCGACTCACCGGCATTCCAAGCCAATCCAATCTTCGAAAGGCCCGGGTACAGCTCCTTGGCCTGCTGCAACACGCGCTCCACCGAAATCAGGCTGCCGATGCCGGTCATATAAGGAGGATGGTCTGCCCCGTTTTCCGGGTTGATGCCCACCCCGGCGTGGAGTGGGTCGGCCACAATGCCGAAGACATGCTTGACGCCGCGATTCTTGTTGGCGTTGGCGACAGTCTGCATCGAGAGCGTGCTGGAGGTGAGGATCAAGTCAAAGTCGCCGCTCACCACTTGCTTCGCGATCGAATTGGCCGTGGTCAGATCGTTCTGGGCGTTAAATTTCTGAATCACCGCGGTCTTGCCATCGATGAAGCCTTGGGCGGCAAGTTCGTCGATCATCCCGGAAACACCGTCATCCAGAGCCGCTTGTGAGGCATGCTGCAGGACCGCGATGCGAGGGATCTTGGTGTCGCCGGAGCGCCGCTGGCTCCAGTCAGAAAACAGCAGCACCGAAGACGTCGCCGCAATCAGCAGCAGCCCGAGGATCAAGTGGCGAAAATAACGTACGGCCGTCATAGCGATGATGGATCCTTATTTAGAAGGGATGAGTTTGCGCATGGTCAGGCGGTTCTGGCCGTCGACGCGGTCGTATTTCAGTTCGCTCATGAGATTGCGCAGCAGGTGAATTCCGAGTCCTCCGGCGCGCCGTTGCTCGATGGGCGTAGCCGGGTCGAATTCAGGGGCTTCCAGAGGATTGAACGCTTTCGCCGAATCTTCAACGATCAGCGTCACAGCCTGTTCGTCCCGCGTCAGAGTAAAGGACAATTCGTTCCCGCCTTGCTGTTCGAAGCCGTGCATCACCACATTCATGAAGGCCTCTTCGGCGACCAGATTCAGAGCCATGTCGAAATCCGGAGGCAGTTCTTCGCGCTCGCAGAATTCGGAAATGAACGCACTCAGCCGGGCCAGTTCGGCCGTTTCGTTACGTAGGCGAATAGCGGCTGGGGTTGAAGAACTCACGCAGGATAAGTTCCGAGTATACAACGCGCGTCGGCGGAGGCTGCCCGCGTTCTAGAATAGAGGGAAATGCAGTCACTTCGTCATGATTGGACCCTCCCCGAAATTGAAGCGATTTACACGCTGCCGCTGACGGAGCTGGTGTATCGCGCCGCGACCGTGCATCGGGAGTTTCACGCGCCCAATCAAGTGCAAGGCTGCATGTTGCTTTCGATCAAGACGGGCGGATGTCCGGAGGATTGCGGCTACTGTCCGCAGTCGGCGCGTTACGACACGCATGTGGATCATCAGCCGCTGATGCCGCTCGACGAAACGCTGGAGGCCGCGCGCGCGGCCAAGGCGCAGGGCGCGACGCGCTTCTGCATGGGCGCAGCATGGCGCGATGTTCCAAAGGACGGACGCTTCGAGCGCGTGCTGGACATGGTGCGCGGTGTTCGTGAGCTCGGAATGGAAGCGTGCTGCACGCTCGGCATGCTGAATGAGGAACAGGCACAGGCGCTGGCCGATGCAGGCTTGAGCGCGTACAACCACAACCTCGACACGTCGCCCGAGTTTTACGGCAATATCATCACCACGCGCACGTATCAGGATCGCTTGAATACCCTGGCTCGCGTGCGCCAAGCGGGAATCACGGTGTGTAGTGGCGGCATCATCGGGATGGGCGAAAGCCGCACCCAGCGCTACGGCCTTCTGCGGGAATTATCGAACCTCACGCCGCATCCGGAGAGTGTCCCGGTCAATTTGCTGGTGCCGGTTGAGGGGACGCCCATGGCGGACCGTCCGAAAGAGGACCCGCTCGAACTGGTGCGCATGATCGCGACGGCGCGTATTCTGATGCCGCAATCGATGGTGCGTCTCAGCGCGGGCCGCATGTCGCTCAGCGATGAAGCCCAGGCGATGTGCTTCCTGGCGGGCGCGAACTCGGTATTCCTCGGCGAGAAGTTGCTGACCACGCCGAACCCGGAACAAGACACGGATCAGGCGTTGTTCCAGAAGCTCGGGGTCACACTGCAACCCGCGAATGTCGGGAACTAAAGAACTCGAAGCCCGGGTACGCGCGCATCTCGCAGAGATTGAGCGCACCGGGCTGCGCCGCGTCATGCGGCCACCTTCGGGCGTCGATCTCTCATCGAACGATTACTTGGGCCTCGCTTCGCATCCTCTTATCAAGGAGCGGATGGCAGAGGCGGTTCGTCAACTCGGTGTGGGGAGCACCGGTTCGCGCTTGTTGCGCGGAGATCGGGAGTGCTTCGAGGCCGTTGAGACTCGATTCGCAAGATTCAAAGGCACCGAAAGGGCGCTCTATTTCTCGAGCGGCTTCCTGGCCAACCTCGCGGTATTGACCACGTTTCCCGAGCAAGGCGACGTGGTGTATTCGGACGAACTGAACCATGCGAGCTTGATCGATGGAGTGCGATTGTCGCGCGCGACGCGGCAGGTGTATCCACACGCGACGGTGCCTGCGGCGCAGGGTCAGTTCCTGGTCACCGAATCGCTGTTCAGCATGGACGGAGACCGCGCTCCGCTGGGTGAACTGGCCAACGTGGGCGCCAATCTCATCGTGGATGAAGCACATGCCGTGGGGCTGTACGGAGCACGTGGATCAGGGCTGGTCGAAGAAACCGGCATCGATCCGTTCCTATCCATCAACACAGCGGGCAAGGCTCTGGGGGTCGCTGGTGCGTTTGTGTGCGGGCCGGCTTGGGCAATCGAGTACATGGTCCAGCGAGCGCGAACGTTCATCTTCTCCACGGCACCGCCTCCGGCAGTAGCGGCTGCGCTGGAGGCGAGCCTGGATGTGATCGCCGCCGAACCCGAGCGCCGCGCGCGGCTTCGCGAACTAGCGCGCTATCTACGGGCGAAGCTCGGCATGCCGGAGAGTGATTCGCCAATTCTTCCGATTATGGTCGGCGATAACGACCGCGCCGTGAGGCTAGCGGAGGTGCTACAACACGATGGATTCGACGTGCGCGCCATTCGACCGCCGACGGTTCCAGTCGGGACATCGCGATTGCGGGTCTCGTTGAACGTGAATCTGAGCGAAGCCATCCTGGATCGCTTCGTGGCGTGTTTAGAAAGGGCGAAATGCGCGGTGTCTTCGTAACGGGTACGGATACAGGTGTAGGCAAGACCGTCACCGCGGCGGTGTTGGCATCGTCGCGCGGGTGGGGTTACTGGAAGCCGATCCAAACCGGCGCAGAGAGTGACACAGCCGAGGTCGCGCGGCTGACGGGATGCCGCGTCTGGGATCGCGGGGAGCGACTGCCGGATCCGGTGTCGCCGCATCTCGCCGCGAAACGCGTCGGCAAAGAGATTGATGTCGATGCGATCGTCGCGCAGGCTCCGTTCTCCGGGCAGTGGGTCGTGGAAGGCGCGGGCGGCGTGCTGGTACCGATCAACGATGCGGTCAAGATGATCGATCTGATGGTGATGCTGAACCTGCCGGTAATCGTCGCGGCACGGACCACGCTCGGGACCATCAATCACACACTAATGACGCTGCAGACACTGCGCGCGCAAGGGCTGGAGGTCGAGAAAGTCGTGATGGTGGGCGAGCCGAATCCGGACAACAAGGACGCGATCGAGTTCTATGGCGATGTGGTGGTGGAAGAACTGCCCTGGATGGAACCACTGACACCCGAAGGAGTGCGCGCACACACACTATGAGCCTCGCCGATCGCGATCGCAAAGTTTTGTGGCATCCCTACACGCAGATGCAGACGGCGCCCGCGCCGCTGGAGATCGTGCGTGGTGAGGGCGTGTGGCTGCATACGGCCGATGGCCGCAAGATCCTGGACGGGATCTCGTCCTGGTGGGTGAATATTCATGGGCACTCGCATCCAAAGTTAAATGAAGCGCTGGCCGAGCAGGCGCGTGTGCTGGAACAGGTGATCTTCGCGGGCTGCACGCATGAGCCAGCGGTGAAGCTCGCCGAAGGATTGCTCGAAGTCCTGCCCAAAGGCCTCGCGCGGGTGTTCTACTCCGACAACGGCTCGACGGCGGTCGAGGTCGCGATGAAGATGGCAATGCAGTATTGGTCGAATCGCGGCGAGCCTCGGCGCAAGTTCATCGCACTGGAAAACGCGTATCACGGCGACACGGTCGGGGCGATGTCCGCGAGCGGACGCAGTATTTTCACGGCGGCGTTTGAGCCGCTGATGTTTGAGATAGTTCACGTCGCGACGCTGGAGCAGATGGATGCCGCGCTGTCGAGCGGCGAGGTGGCTGCCGTGCTGATCGAGCCGATGTTGCAAGGCGCGGGCGGCATGCTCATGTGGCCGGCCGAATTCGTGCGCGGCGTTCGTCAGTTATGCGACCGCACAGGCGCCCTGCTGATCGCCGACGAGGTCTTCACCGGCTTCGGCCGCACCGGTAAGATGTTCGCGTGCGAACACGCCGGGATCACGCCGGACTTGATCTGCCTCTCGAAGGGACTCACTGCGGGGTACATGCCGTTGGGTGCGACGGTCACGACCGAGGCGATCTATAACGCGTTCCTCAGTGACGATCGAGCGAAGACGTTCTTCCACGGGCATTCCTTCACGGCCAACCCGCTGGCTTGCGCGGTCGCGTGCGCAAGTTTGGAGATCTTCAAAGAGGAGCCGGTGCTCGAACGGATCGCACAGCTGGAGCAACAACTCCGCGAAGGACTCGAACGGCTCCGCAAGCTGCCGCATGTTGCCGATGTTCGAGTGCTCGGCGGCGTGGGCGTGGTCGAACTCGCGTCCGGTGGCGGGTATCTGGATAAATCGGGCCCCAAACTCGCGGCGGAATTCCTGAAGCGGAGTATCTTGCTGCGCCCGCTCGGCAATGTGGTGTACTTCCTTCCGCCCTACTGCATTGCCCCGGAAGAAGCAAGCTGGGTGATCGAACAGATGACGGATGTCTTACAGTAGCGTTCGGCCAGATTTACACTTACACTCCTTTACGAATCAATCATATACAGAACCTTATTGTCACTCCTCCCCGGAGTGTGCTAATAATACGGCTGTGGGCAGTGGCTGCTTAGCCGCGCCCCATCATCGAGATTTAGTCTAAGCAACTCAACTCCAAACATCATCAAGGGAGGTTCTTCCATGAACATTCGACCGCTATATGACCGCATCGTGGTCAAACGGCTCGACAACGACGCCGAAAAGACGGCCGGCGGGCTGTTCATTCCTGACTCGGCGAAAGAAAAGCCGCAGGAAGGTGAAGTCGTGGCCGCTGGCCAGGGCAAGCGCAATGACGAAGGCAAGCTGATCCCGCTCGACGTGAAGGTCGGCGATCGCATCCTGTTCGGCAAGTACTCCGGATCCGACATCAAGATGGACGGCAACGAGTACCTGATCATGCGCGAAGACGAAGTGCTCGGCGTGATCGAGAGCACCGGCAAGAAGACGAAGGCCTAGGTTTAAGGAGACTCAACTATGTCAGCGAAGCAAATCGTTTATAGCGAAAATAGCCGGCAGGCGATCCTGCGTGGCGTCAACCAGCTGGCCGATGCGGTGAAGGTGACCTTGGGTCCCAAGGGCCGCAATGTGGTTCTGGAAAAGAAGTTCGGCGGACCGACCATCACCAAAGACGGTGTGACGGTTGCGAAGGAAGTCGAACTGAAGGATCCGCTGGAAAACATGGGCGCGCAGATGGTGCGCGAAGTGGCCTCGAAGACCAGCGACATCGCCGGTGACGGCACCACGACCGCGACGATCCTGGCGCAGGCCATCTTCCGCGAAGGCGTGAAGCATGTGGCCGCGGGTGCGAACCCGATGGCGCTGAAGCGCGGCATCGAAAAGGCCGTGGAAGCGGTTGTGGAAGAAGTGAAGAAGCTGTCCTCGAAGGTTGCCAACGACGAGAAGATCGCGCAGGTCGGCACCATTTCGGCGAACGGCGACACCACCATCGGCAACACGATCGCGGAAGCGATGAAGAAGGTTGGCAAGGACGGCGTCATCACGGTTGAAGAATCGAAGACGATGTCGACCGAACTGGCGACCGTGGACGGCATGCAGTTCGACCGCGGCTACCTGTCTCCGTACTTCGTGAGCGATCCGGAACGCATGGAATGCGTCCTGGAAGATCCGTTCATCCTGATCCACGAAAAGAAGATCTCGAACATGAAGGACCTGCTGCCCGTGCTGGAGCAGATCGCGCGTTCGGGCAAGCCTTTGCTGGTGATCTCGGAAGAGACCGAAGGCGAAGCGCTGGCGACTCTCGTGGTGAACAAGCTGCGCGGCACGTTGAATGCTTGCGCGGTGAAGGCTCCTGGCTTCGGTGATCGTCGTAAGGCGATGATGGAAGACATCGCGATCCTGACCGGCGGCACGGCTGTGTTCGAAGAAACCGGCATCAAGCTGGACAGCGTGCAGTTGAAGGATCTGGGCCGCGCCAAGCGCATCACTGTCGACAAGGACAACACCACCATCATCGATGGCGCTGGCGATGCGAAGTCGATCGAAGGCCGCATCAAGCAGTTGCGCGCGCAGATCGAAGACACCACCTCCGACTACGACCGTGAGAAGCTGCAGGAACGCTTGGCGAAGCTCGCCGGCGGCGTTGCGGTGATCAAGGTGGGTGCCGCGACCGAGACCGAAATGAAGGAAAAGAAGGCTCGTGTCGAAGACGCGCTGCACGCAACCCGCGCGGCCGTTGAAGAAGGCATCGTTCCTGGCGGCGGCGTGGCTCTCCTGCGCGCTGCGGGTGTTCTGAAGAACAACCTGGGCCTGGAAGGCGACGAGAAGATCGGCGTCGACATCATCCGTCGCGCTTGCGAAGAACCGGTTCGTCAGATCACTGGCAACGCGGGCTTGGAAGGCGCGATCATCATCGAGAAGATCCGCGCTAACAAGGACGCGAACTATGGCTTCAACGCGGCCACTGAAGTGTACGAAGACCTGGTGAAAGCCGGCGTCATCGATCCCACCAAGGTGACCCGTTCGGCTCTGCAGCATGCGTCCTCGATCAGCGCTCTCATGCTGACCACGGAAGCCATGATCTGCGAGATCCCGGAAAAGAAGTCCCCGGCTCACGCGCATGGCCCCGAAGGCATGGGCGGCATGGATATGTAAGCCGCTGCGCGGCGGCAGGGCGCCCCTGGCGCAGACGCGTCGCGCAACCTAGTAGTGAAGAAAGGGCCGCTCCGAAAGGGGCGGCCTTTTTCTTTGGTCTCTCCCGGAACAGTAGAATAGAAAGATGCGTTCTCTGCTCTCCCGAGCCCTGATTTTATTGGCGCTCACTGCCTCTGCCTTCGCCCAAGCCGCGGATCCGATCCAGGCTGCACTGGACAAGAAGGACTACGCGACGGCCTTCAAGCTGGTCAAGCCGATTGCGGATCAGGGTGATCCGCAGGCGCTGGCGATGCTCGGCGGGCTCTATGCGGACGGGCTGGGGGTCAAGGCGAACCTCACGGAAGCGGCGGCGCAGTGGCGCAAGGCGGCGGACAAGAACTACGCTCCGGCGCAGTACAACCTCGGCTTGCTGTACGCTACGGGTCGTGGAGTGAAGCGGGATTACGCGGAAGCGTTCAAGTGGATCAAGGCGGCGGCGGACCAGAACATGCCGGAGGCGCAGCGCGATACGGCGTCCATGTACGAAGGTGGCCAAGGCGTGAAGCGCGACTACTCACTGGCCGCGGAGTATTATCGCAAGGCCGCGAATCAGGGGTTGCCGGAAGCGCAGTTCGCGATGGGTTCGGCGTACGCGGCCGGTCGCGGCGTTACGAAGGACATGAACGAGTCGCTGAGTTGGTATACGAAGGCGGCCAATACCGGGATGCCGGACGCGATGTTCAACCTGGGCGCGATGTACTTCGCTGGTCAGGGCGTCGCGAAGAATCCCACGGAAGCGTTGGCTTGGACGAAGAAGGCGGCCGACAAGGGTCACCCGCAGGCCATGATGAACCTGGGCCTGATGTACATCAACGGGCAGGGCGTGACCAAGGACAAAGCTCAGGCGCTGACGTGGTTCAGCAAGGCGAATGGGCAGAAGTTCCCGGAAGCATTGGGTGCCATCCGAGCCATGGCCGAGGAAGGCTACGCGCCGGCGCAGGTGGAAATGGGACTGGCGTTCGAAAACGGGCGTGGAGTTCCGAAGCTGGTAAGCGAAGCGGTGTCCTGGTATCGCGAGGCGGCGCTACAGAACAATGCGGCGGGCGAGTATCACTATGGCCGCATGTACGCAGCGGGTACGGGCGTTCCGCAAAGCGACGCGGAAGCTACCAGTTGGTTTGAGAAGGCGGCCAAGCAGGGTCACGCGCAGGCAAAAGCTCGCTTGAAACCGACAACTGCAGCAAAAGCCAAGTAGTTCCCCGCCCGCGTGACGCGCTGTTGCGCGGGCATTCCCTTTCCCACCGCGAAGACTATCGGCTGAGATACGCCGATGAGTTTTCACCTCACCCAAACCCCTACCCTAGAAGCCGTCGCCACCGACGACGAGCAGCAACTCACACAAGACATTCAAGCGCGCGTTGCCGAAGCGATGACGCAGGTCGAGGCCCAGCCCACAGTGACTGAGGCGATCGAGACCGCGCGCATCGCGGCCGAGCGCTTCGACAATCTGCGGCTGGCGGAGCGAGCGCTGCACCAGTTGGCGAAGGAGGCTCGCGAGCGGTTCGACGCCATCGGACAAGCCGCGCTGGATGCGTTGGTGGAAAGCGCGGCTCGCGGTGCCACGCCCGACTGGAAGCAGACCGACGAAGCGGCTGCGATCGAAACGCAGATTCGCTACGCGGGGCGCGCGATTGAGCGGCTGGCCGAGCACCTGATCCCGCTGGCGCAGATCGAGACGCTGCGCAACGAGTCTCATTCATTGGAAGCTCACGCACGCGCGCTCGAAGGCGTCGCGCAGGAACGTGCGGAGAAGTTACTGGGGCAGATCCGCGAGGCCGTCAGCGGCGAGATGGTGCTGCCCGTGGACCTTTCGAAGGGCGTTTCCGGAGCGCTGCTGGCCAAGGCTAAGGATATGCGGTATCGCGCGGTGCAGTTAGCGCGAGAGGCCGAAGAACGCGAACTCAGCTACCAGAATCGAGCGTAAATCATGAGCTACGACATGCACGAAGAACAAGAACTAGAGCTTCTCACCAATGAACTGCGTCGCGATCCACCGGAGCCCGAAGCAGTTCGCATGGAAGACATCCAGCCCTCAATGAGCGAATCCGACAGACAGCGGGCGCTGGATGAAATCCTGCGCGTGCTGAGGGGGGAAGCATGAGCTTCAGCATCCAGGAGTATTGGCGCGGGATTCGCGCGTTGGAAGACCGCTTACCTGAGTTTGTGTGGCTGGTCAGCACCGCGGCAAACAGCGCGGGGTTTGTCACGGAGGTTCCGGCAATCGTGGCAGCACGGCTGCTGAGCGCCAAATCCCACCGCGTCGCTACGGAGGAAGAAGTGCAGGCGCACCACGCTCACGAGAAGGTGTTGGTGAAACAGGCCAAGAGCGAACGCCTGCGCCGGTCGGGCGCGGCAACCGTCGTGGTGGAAGAACCCGAGCCTACGCCCGGGCCAGCTCCAAAGCGTCGGCGTTAAAGCTGTAGCCGAAGCCACGGACGCTTCGAATGTAGGAGCGTCCTTCTTCCAATTCGATCTTCTGGCGAAGGCGCAGAATGTAGACGTCGACGGTGCGATCCGTCACGGCGCGGTCATGGCCCCACACCGCGTCGAGCAGTTGCTCACGGCTGAAGACGATGCCCGGACGGCTCATCAGGAACTCCAGCAAGCGAAACTCGGTGGCGGTCAGCGTGACTTCGTGGCCGGCCAGCTTCACCTGGCAACGTTCGCCGTCGACTTCCAATTCGCCGGCTTTGAGGATCTTCGGCGGAGCTTGCTGTCCTCGGAAGTGGATCTTGATGCGCGCGATCAGTTCGCGCACGAAAAACGGTTTGACGATGTAGTCGTTCGCGCCCAGTTCCAGGCCGACGATACGATCGGTTTCCGAGGCTCGCGCCGTCAGGAAGATCACCGGGAGATGCGACAGTTCCGGATGCGCGCGGATGCGCTTGCAGATATCGAGCCCGTCGGAATCGGGCAGCATGATATCGAGGATGACCAGATCGGGCTTCTCCCGACGGCACAGTTCTACGGCACCTTTGCCGGTTTGGGCACCCGCGAACTGAAACCCTTCCTTTTCCAGGTTGTACTGGATCAGGGAGTAAAGATCCGCGTCGTCCTCGATTAGTAGGATTTTCTTCATCTTCTACACACAGAGTAACCGACAGACGATTACAACACGATTACGAGGCCGTAAACTCCTGTTGAATTGCTCCGGATTCGGAGATTCCCAGGTCCTGCGTGGGCAGGGTGAAATAAAACGTTGAACCCTGATTCACCCGACTTTCAACGCGCACATCGCCTCCTTGCGCCAGCGTCAGGTGCTTGACGATCGCCAAACCCAGGCCGGTTCCACCCAGCGCCTTCGAGCGCGCCTTGTCCACGCGATAAAAGCGCTCAAACAGTCGGCTGAGATCCTCGGCCGGGATGCCGGTTCCCGAGTCCTGCACGAAGAATTCGACCTTGTCCGTCCCTGCGGGTCGCGCGCCCAGCGTGACGGAGCCGCCTTCCGGAGTGTACTTGATGGCGTTCTCCATGAGATTGGTTAGGATCTGATGAACCGCCTCGGCATCGCAGAACACTTCCACCGAATCCGCAACGCGATCCACGTGCACGCCAATCCCCTTCCGCTGCGCCAGAGGCAGCATGGAATCAGCGTTGTCATCCAGCAATCGGTTCACGGCATAGGAGGCAAATTTGAACGTCTGCTGACCGAGTTCAACGCGAGACAAAACCAACAGATCCGCCGTCAGCCGGGTCAACCGTTCGGCGTTCTGGCGGATGATGTTGAGGAATTTCTTGGCCAGCTCCGGTTGCTCCACTGCCCCGTCCAGTAAGGTTTCCGTGTAGCCCTGGATGGAGGCCAGTGGGGTGCGAAGTTCGTGCGAAACATTGATCACGAAGTCCTTGCGAATGCGTTCGACCTTCTCCAGTTCCGCGTGCTCGCTTTCGATACGCTGCAGCATGAACTGGAGTTTTTCGCTGGTTTCGTTAAGATTTGCAGCCAGCAGTCCGAGTTCGCCGCGGCTGCTGCCGTCCAGTCGCGACGTAAAGTTTCCTAGCGTGAGGCCGCGAGTAAAATCGATGATCCGGCCTAACCGCCCAGAGGCTCTTCGCGCGAACCAACCAGCCAGCAACACAGCCGGGATAAAGGCCAGCGTGGTGGCTAGGAGCACGGCGTTGCGGAGTTCGCGAACGCGCTCATCGACCTCAGCGGCAGAGACAGCCAAGCGCAGAACGCTCCCGGGAGCAGGGACCTTCACCGGAATCGCGACATAGAAGAAATCGATGCCGACCGTGGGGCTCATGCGCAGGCTAGAACCGGTCTTGCCCGCGAGCGCTTGAGCGACCTCCGGGCGGTTGGCGTGGTTGTCCATGCGGGCGGCGTCGGCTTCGGAATCGGCCAACACCTTGCCATCGGGGGCGATCCAGGTGAGGCGGCCGCCGGCGAGTTGGGCGATATGCGGGAACTCGGCGGCATCGCGAGGCAGCAGAAGCTCCAGAGCCTGGGCCTTTTCCTGGAGTTCGCCATGCAGCGAATTCAGGAAACTGGCGCGCACACGTGGCGTGGCGATGATGTTGACGGAGGTAAGGGCAACGGCGAGAACGCCCGTGACCGCCAGGATCAGTTTGATAAAGATGCGGGCGGTCATGGCTTAAGCAACAGACCAGATCTCGGAATTAAATTTCCTCGGCCGCGTGATGTCGCACGTCGATTCCGCGAACCAGATAGATCACATCCTCGGCGATGTTAGTGGAGTGATCGGCGATGCGCTCCAGGCTGCGCGCTATGAACATTAGGTGGACCGCGGCATCGACCAAGTGAGGCTCCGTCCGCATGGTGGCAATCAAAGCCTTGTACACCGTGTCGCGCAGCGCGTCGACTTCGTCATCGGTACGCAGGATTGCGCGAGCCAGGTCCGCATCCCGTTTCACGAACGCATCCAGCGTGCGGTGTAGCATGTCCTCGACGATCGAGGCCATGCGCGGCATTTCGAGCAAAGGCTGACCCAGCGGCGCGTTGAGCTTATTCAGAGAAATAGCGCGTTCGGCGATACTGACGGAGAGATCGCCCATGCGTTCCAGATCGGTGTTGATCTTGAGGCACATGACCAGGAGGCGCAGGTCTCCCGCGACCGGCTGATTCAGCGCCAATAAACGGGTGACGCGCGCGTCCAGATCCAGCTCCATCTTATTGATGAGGCCTTCGTCTTCTTTGACACGACGAGCCAGACGGTCGTCACGCTCCGTCAATGCTTGCACGCTGGTGTGAATCGACGATTCCACCAGAGCGCCCATTTCGAGCAGCGCTTGCTTTAACTCTTCCAGTTCTTCTGCGAAATGGCGCATGGTGGTCTCAGCCGAAACGTCCGGTGATGTAGTCCTCAGTCTGTTTTTGAGCGGGCTTGCGGAACATCGCTTCGGTGGCCCCGAACTCGATGAGTTTCCCCAACAGGAAGAAGCCCGTGTCATCGGCCACGCGGGCAGCTTGTTGCATATTGTGCGTCACGATGACAATGGTGCACTGGTTCTTCAATACAAACAGCAGGTCCTCAATCTTCGCGGTGGCGATTGGATCAAGGGCCGAACACGGTTCATCGAGCAACAGCACTTCAGGATCGACGGCCAGCGCGCGGGCGATGCACAGGCGCTGCTGCTGGCCACCCGACAAGGCCAGCGCCGATTGGTGCAGCTTGTCCTTCACTTCTTCCCACAACGCAGCGCGATGCAGGCTCTGCTCGACAACTTCGTCGAGCGAACGATCTTTGGTCAGGCCGTTGACGCGAACACCGTAGGCGATGTTTTCGTAGATCGACTTCGGGAACGGATTCGGGCGTTGGAACACCATGCCGACACGGCGGCGCAAGGCGGTGACATCCATGTTGAGAATGTCGGCGCCATCGAGAAGAACGCGGCCATCGATGCGCGTGTGGCGAATGGTTTCGGAGATGCGATTCAGCGTGCGCAGGAACGTGGACTTGCCACAGCCGGAAGGGCCGATCAGTGCCGTCACCTGCCGTTCCTTCACCGCAAGATTGACGTCATGCAGAGCCTGGAACGAACCGTAGAAGAAATTGAGATGTTCCGCCGCGAGCTTCACCGAGGAGTTCCCCATGGGGGTGTCGCCGTGCGATGAACCGGCATTCAGGTTTTGCGCCTCGGGATCTCGGGTGAATTTAGGACTCACGGTTTCCAACTTTTCGGTCATGAACGGCCTCGCGCGGAACCACGGCCGATCGCAAAACGAGCTGCCACATTCACAGTCAGCACTAACACCAATAACACGAAGCCGGCAGCCCACGCTTGCCGGTGCCAGTCGTCGTAAGGAGCGATCGCGTAGTTGTAGATCATGGAAGGAAGAGTCGCGGTCGGCTGCAGCCAACCGGAGCTCCAAAAGGGATTTCCCAAAGCAGTAAACAGAAGTGGAGCGGTTTCGCCCGCAACGCGCGCCAGGTTCAGCATCAAACCTGACAAGATGCCGTTCTTGGCGGCCGGGATCACTACGGTAAAGATGGTGCGGGAGCGGCTGGCGCCCAGAGCCATGGCGCCTTCACGCAGGCTAACAGGGACGGCTCGCAGGAACTCCTCGGTGGTGCGCAGCGAGATGGGGATCATCATGATGCCCAGCGCAACGCCGCCCGCCAAAGTCGAAAAGTGCTTCATCGGCTGGACAACCAGCGCGTAGGCGAAGATGCCAATGACGATGGACGGCACGCCGTTCAGTAAGTCGGTCGCGTAGCGAATCACGCCAGAGTAAGCGCTGTCGCCGAACTCCGCCAGGTAAACACCGGCGAAGAAGCCGATCGGCACACCGATCAACATCGCGAGCAACAACACCTTGGCGCTGCCCAGAATCGCGTTGGCCATGCCGCCGCCGGTTTCGCCGACGGGCACGGGGAGCTTCGTGAAGAAATCGAGGCTCAGACTAGTGGCACCGTTCCAGGCGAGGTAGCCCAGGATGACCAGCAAGACGCCAGCGACCAGGAACGTGCAGACCCCTGTGAGGGTCAGCATCACGGCGTTCACCGCGCGACGGCGGAAGCTCAAGGTCATTTGCCGCCCGCCTTGGTAGAGAGGATCAGCAGTCGCGCCGCGCCATTGATCAGGACGGTCAGGGCAAACAGCACCAAGCCGAGTTCGATCAGCACCTGTTGGTGCATGTTTCCGGTGGCTTCGGCGAATTCATTCGCGATCACGGCGGCGATGGAATAACCGGGCGCCAGCAGCGAGGTTGCGATCTGCGGCTTGTTGCCGATGACCATCGTGACGGCCATCGTTTCACCCAGCGCGCGGGCCAACGCCAGGAACACCGAACCCATGATGCCGCGCATCGCGTACGGAACCACGATCTTCCAGGTGGATTCCCACTTGGTAGAGCCCAGCGCCAGCGCCGCTTCGCGCTGATCCTGCGGCACGGCCAGCAGCACTTCGCGAGACACGGAGATGATGAACGGGACGATCATGATCGCCAGGATGATCCCGGCGGAAAATACGCTCACGCCGAAGAACTGGCCCTGGAAAATCGGCAGGAACCCTAGCGTCGATACGAGGACGGGAACCAGGGTGCTCTGCAGGAACGGGACTAATAAGAAGATGCCGAGCAAGCCGTAAATGACGCTGGGCACGGCGGCGAGCAGCTCAATCATAAACGTGAGCGCATCTGACGCACCGCGCGGGGCGAGTTCGGCGAGGAAAATGGCGGCTCCGAGGCCGACGGGGACTGCGATCAACAACGACAATAAAGAAGTGGTGAGGGTTCCGAAGATGAAGGGCAAAGCTCCAAACTTTTCGGCGACGGGGTCCCAGTCGGATCCGGTGACGAAGCTCCAGCCGAAGGCGGAACGCGGTAAGGATGACCCGCTCCACAGATGGTAGGCAAGCAGGATGGTGACGGCCAGGATGGTAGAGGCCGCCATTCCGGTCAACGTATGCGCGACGGCATCACCGGAGCGAATCCGCTGGAGGAAAGACCTCTCCGAACTGGGGGAGAGTGTTGCCGGTTGTGTCGCCATTCGGTTTTCGGCGGGGGAAGTACCAGTTTACCCTAGTCTCCCCCGCCTGTAATGAATGTACGGTTACTTGATTTGCGCGATGGCCGCTTTTTCCTTCTCGACCACCGCGGCCGGAAGGGCCGCGTACTGCAGAGCCGGAGCCATACCCTGGCCGGTGGTCAGCATCCAGGTCAGGAAATCGGTGATGACCTGACGCTTGCCGGCGTCCTGGATGGTCTGCGGAACCAGCAGCCACGTGAGCGACGAGATCGGGTAGGCCGCTTCGCCCGCAGCGTTCGTGATCGATACGCGGAAGTCGTCCGGCATCTGCATGTTGGCCGCAGCGGCCGTGACGGATTCAGGGGAGGCCTTGACGAACTTGCCGGCGGCGTTCTGCACGTCGCCCATAGGCAGCTTGTTCTGCACTGCGTAGATCATCTCGGTATAGGCGATGGAGTTGGGGGTCTGCTTCAGCAGGCCGACGACGCCTTCGTTGCCCTTGCCACCCAGGCCAACCGGCCAGTTGATGGCGCTACCCTTGCCCGGACCGGCGGCCCAATCGGGGCTCACTTTGGTCAGGAAGTCGGTAAAGACAAAGCTAGTGCCGCTGCCGTCCGAACGGTGCACCACGACAATGTCATCGCCCGGGAGCTTCACGTCGGGATTGGCGGAGGCGATTGCCGGATCGTTCCACTTCTTCACTTTGCCCAGGAAGATGCCTGCGAGCGCGGCGGGGGTGAACTTGAGATCGGCGGTGACACCGGGAAGATTGTAGGTCGGGACGACGGCGCCCATCACCGTGGGGAAGTGCAGCACGGGGGTCTTGCGGGCGGTCTGGAACGCGGCGATCTGTTCGTCGGTCATCGGCTGGTCCGAGGCTCCGAAATCGACGGTGCCTTCGGTCACCTGGCGGATACCCGCGCCGGAACCTTGCGACTGGTAATTGATCTGAACCAGCGGATGCGCCTTCTGGTATTCGCTAAACCACTTGGAATACATGGGATAGGGGAAAGTAGCGCCAGCGCCGGTCAGGTTTTGCGGCTGCTCAGAGGAGCCACAGGAAGCGAGGAACAGAGAGGCTGCCACGGCAGCGGACAAGAATCGTTTTGTCATAAATGTTCTGTTACAGGATACCGAGCAAGTGTTACGAAGCGATGAAAATTCGACCTACCGGGAGGCCGCTGACTGCTGTTTGTCGGAGAACTTCAGCAGGGCGTAGATGCCGACAAACAGGGTCAGAGCGAGGCCGCCCATGTGCCATAAGTGACTCTTCAGCCACGCGTTAGAGTTCTCCCCGAGCTGTGCACCCAAGTAGGCGATCGCAAGATACCGCGGAAAACGGGCAGCGGCGATCACACTCAGGTACCGGGCCCGGGTGACGCCCAGACCGCAGGCACAGACCGCCATCACTTTTAGGGGCATGAACGGCAGGGGAACCAGCGCACACACGAAGACGCTGGCCATGCCGTAGCGCAGAAACCAGGCCTTCAGCTTGGCACCGCGCGGTGTGGAGGTCTTCCGTTCCAGGAGCTTCTCGCCGCCCTTGCTGACGATGGCGTGGAAAATCACCGAACCGAGCACCGATCCCAGCACAGCGAGCAAGCCGCAGACGAGCCAGGAGTCTGGCTTGGCGATCGTAACCAGCAGGATGAGTGCATCCGTACCGCTGGGGCTGGGCACGCCCGCCGATTCGATCAGAGCCGCCGCGAAGATCCCGAACGGACCCCAGGCGATCAACATTTCCCGAAAGCGACCCATGGTTATTGCGCGTTCCCTTCGAGCAGTTCGCGCAAACCCGCTTCATCGATGACGCGCACGCCCAGTGCGTTCGCCTTGTCCAACTTCGAGCCAGCTTCGGCCCCTGCCACAACGTATCCAGTCTTCTTACTCACCGAACCTGTTACCTTCCCGCCTTGCTCTTCTATCAATGCGGTAGCCTCTTCGCGCGTCCAGGTTGGCAGAGTACCTGTCAGCACAAACGTGACCCCCGAAAACTTGCCTTGCTGATCCTCTTTACGGCGCACTTCGCAGGTGAAGTCGAGTCCAGCAGCGCGCAGGCGATCCACCAGATCCCGATTGCGCTCTTGCTCAAAGAATTGTCGGATGCTGTGCGCGACCTTCGGCCCCACTTCCTCGGCCTGCTGCAGTTCCTCATCGGTCGCCGCGATGATCTTGTCGAGATCGCCGAAGTGGTCGGCCAGGATCTGGGCGGTGCGTTCGCCCACGAACGGAATTCCGAGTGCGTTCAGGATACGAGACAGTGGCTTCTTGCGAGAGGCATCGATGTTCGCCAGCAGTTTCTCGGCCGACTTCTTCCCCATGCGCTCCAACTTCATCAGGTCATCGAGAGTCAGGCTGTAGACGTCGGCCACATTCTTGATCAGGCCTCGGTCGACCATCTGATC
>CANIIC010000019.1 GCA_947467395.1 Bryobacterales bacterium | reverse complement strand
GGCGGCGGTCACATTTCGACGATATGCGCGGCGAACCATCGTCGTGAGAATCTTGTCTGCGCAGCCCGATTCTTCTGCCGCAGTCGCCGGACGGCAAACAAAGATGCGTCGACGGCTCGGCGTATCGCCCGGCCCCGTTGGGTTAAACGGGCCGGTGATCGTCACGCCGACCACGCTGGGTAGCAGGCCGCGGCTGCGGGCAGGAGGACGAAGCGGGCCTTCCGGCAATGCCTCACTGCGTTCGATAAACGTCGCACCGACCTTGTGCGGTCCCGCAGTGACCGGGAAGCGGAATCTCCAGACGTCGCCGGCTTCGACTTCGAACTCCTCAGAACGAGCGTTGGAGGCAATCCGCTGAGTCTGTTTGGCTTCGCCATCAATGGAAATTTCCAGGCGATGTTCGTCGCGAGTGGAGCCGGTGGTTTGGACGCGGATCTCGTATTCACCCGTTAGCGGGAAATAGCCCTGGAGCGCCGCACCGCCGCGCGTTCCGAAGGGGAGATTCTCATTGCGACTGTCCTGGGGTTGGCGCAGGGGCGTTAGGTGAGTATTCACCAGCGCTTCGATGGAAGGATCGCCGACGGCAACCCTCGCAATTTTACGTGCGGCGGCGACATACCGTTCGGTCGTGCCCGGCGACATGAAGAGCGTATCGGCCAGGTTGTCGAAGCCGCTGCTGACGTTGTCGCCGGGAAGCAGTGTCGAGTAATCGAGCTCTTTAGGCAGCGTCGGCAGGTCCAGCAAGTCGCGGATCGCGTTCTGGTATTCCGTGCGGCTCAGGCGGTGCACCACCGGCAGGATTCCGGGATTCGGATGTGTCGCTGAGAACGCTTCGAGTTCGCGTTCGAAATAGGCGGAAGTCTTGGCATACAAGCCGGCATCGGGTCGCGGAGAACCGGGAGGCGGCATGGTGCCGGCACGCAGGCGGCGCAGCACCTTTTCCCATGTTTCGGCATCATCACCAGGGTGGGTCGCACCGGCGGGGTTGAGAACGAGGCCGGCGGTCTTCAACTGCTGACTGTGACAGCCCACGCAATACCGATTGATCGTGGCCTGAGCGTCGGCCGCTTCAGAAGGAGTCTGCGATGGAGCGCGCAGGGCAACGAGGCTCAGTGCGACGAAACTGGCCGCTCCCAAAATATTCTTACGTGATGTTATGCTCGACATTGCGTTCTTGTATACAGCTAGACCGTGATGAGTATACAGCGAAAGCCAAGAGAAGTGAAGGAGTGACAACCGTGAGGGTAGTCCTGAATCTCAGCTTAACGATAATGCTGGCCTCCCTGGCCTGGGGCGCCAACGATGCTCGATTGGTCCAAACTGCGCAGGCGGGTGACGCCAGCGCGCTGCGGGCACGATTGGCCGAGGGCGCTGACGTGAATTCCATGGACGCAGAAGGCTCAACGGCGCTCCATTGGGCCATCCATCGGGACGACGCTGCGATGGTGGATGTATTGTTGGCTGCGGGGGCGAATCCCAATCTGGCATCTCGCTACAAGGTGGTCCCGTTGACGCTCGCGGCCCAGAACGGGAATGCGACCGTGGTGGCGCGCTTATTGAAGGGCGGAGCGAACCCGGACTCGGTTTCCGAAGAGGGCCAGACTGCGCTCATGACGGCAGCGCGCAACGGAAGAACAGAGGTTGTTCGTGCTTTGCTGGCTGCAGGAGCGAAACACAACACCGCCGAGGAGTTCCGTGGTCAAACTCCGCTGATGTTTGCCGCAGGCGAAGGAAATACCAGCGCCGCGGAATTGTTGATGGAGTTCGGTGCAGATCTCAAGGCAAAGTCGAAAGCGGGCCTCACGCCACTTTTGTTTGCAGTGCGGAATAACAGGCTTGAGACCGCGAAGTTCCTATTGGAACACGGCGCAAATGTGAACGACGCCCTGCCGGACGGGACCGCAGCCCTGAACATGGCGGTGTTGAATGCGGACTTCGACCTCGCTGCGCTGCTGCTCGACAAAGGCGCCGATCCAAATCATGTCGATCCGCGTGGGCATCCCCTGCATGTGGTCATTTGGCTGCACAAACCCGGCGCACCTCCCGATTTTGCGATGAATGGCCTGGATCCGCAGCCCGTAGCAACACCCAGCGGGCGGCTGAAGCATCTGGACATCGCCAAGAAACTGCTGGAAAAAGGGGCTGATCCGAACGCGCTAGTGACGTTGAAAGAGGGTCGTTTTGCGCCGGGGGGCGGCTTGTCCCGCAATCCTCCGCTGTTGCAGATTGGGCGGCACTATCTCTCGTATGAGGGCGCCACTCCGTTCTATCTGGCGGCCCGGAATGGGGATATCGCGATGATGCGCCTGTTGGCTCAGTTTGGTGCCGACCCCAAGCGTCCGACGAAACACGGCATCACCCCGTTGATGGCTGCGGCGTGCCTGGACTATTACGAAGGCGAAACCGCAGGCCCGTATTCAGGTGTTCCGGAAGAGGAGCGCCTGGAAGCCGTGAAGTTCGCTCACCAGTTGGGAAATGACATCAACGGGCGAACGAACTTCGGAACCTACACGATGATCGGCACACCGCAGGATACCCTGCTGCGCTACCCGGACAATATACAGGATCTGCTCAATCTCTCCGTCGGGGACATGCGATTCAATCAAATGACTCCGCTCCATGGCGCGGCGATCGGCAATCAACCGTCCATCGTGGAGTACCTGATTTCTCAAGGTGCGGTGCTGAACGCCAAAAACCAACTGGGATGGACCCCGCTGATGATCACTGGGGGTATCTACATCGCCAACGGCAAGAAAGAGGCTCCGGCGGTTGCCGAGATCTTGAAAAAGGCGATGGCCGCCCGCGGTATCGCGGTGGAATAACGCAACAATCCGGACGCCGATTCCGGCCATGATGTGCTTAGCACTTTGGGATACCTGGTGAATCCATGCTGTATCCCAAAGTCGCTAATTGCTTGACACCCCCGCTTTTAGCGGGGTAGAGTCTTACAAGCTTTCCCGGTGGAAATCAGAGTGTTGAGGGGCATAATGAAGATCTTTCAAATAGGTGTATACGCGGCGTTTACCGCGATGCTGGCGTTCGGCCAAGGCGCCAATGGCACGATTACGGGCACCGTTACCGATCCAAGTGGCGCCGTTTTGGCCGATGCTGAGGTCCGCATCACGAATACAGGCACCGGGATCGTATTCAGTTCTGCCAGCACGGCAACGGGGAATTATGTTGCTCCGCAGCTGCCGGTTGGTACCTACGATCTTGCCGTGTCTGCCGCCGGATTCAAGACGTACAACCGCGTGAACTTGGCGCTAGCGGCTGCACAGACGCTGCGCATCGATGTGTCGCTGGAGGTCGGTTCGGCGGGCGAATCCGTCACCGTCACGGCCGAAGCCACACTGCTCAAAACCGAGACCGGTGGTTTGACGCACAACGTCACTATGTCCGCGATGAAGAACTTGCCGGTTCTCGTGCTTGGTGGCACGGGCTCGACAAACACCGTCGGATTCCGTGACCCCTATTCGCTGGCGCAGATGATTCCCGGTGTCAGCTACACGAACAACAGCCAGATGGTTGTGAACGGCAACCCCAACGGCACGGTGCAGTTCCGTGTGGAAGGTCAGACCTCCGGCAACACCGGCGGGTTCCGGTCGTTCACGGCGCAATCCCAGCCCTCGGTGGACGCGGTCGAAGAAGTCGCCGTCCAGACCTCAAATTATGCGGCCGAGTTCGGAACCGCCGGTGGCGGTATCTTCAACGCGACCATGCGCTCCGGCACGAATAACTACCACGGCAGCGTCTACGACTACGCCGCCAACGAAGCGCTCAACGCCTACCAGCCCTACACGGGCTTGCGTAACGCCACCAAGCGTCACGATTACGGCATGACCTTCGGCGGTCCCGTGAACATCCCGAAACTCTACAACGGCAAGAACAAGACCTTCTTCTTCTGGAGCTTCGAACAGTTCCGCGAAAAACTGAACATCTCCTCCACCGTCGCCACGGTGCCGACCGCAGCGTACCGGAGTGGCGACTTCAGCGGCTTGTGGACCGCGAACGCCAATCGTCTGCTGCGTGAAGGTACGGCGAACTACATCGATCCCCTCGGCGCCACGGTGCTTGACCGCACGCTCTTCGATCCGACGACGGATCGAAGCGTCATCTGCCCAGCGACCGGATCCAACTGTACTGCTGGCCAGGCTGTTCAGATGCGCTCCGCATTCGCGGGGAACCTCATTCCCGTTTCACGCTTCGACCCCGTGTCCGCGAACGTTTTGAAGCTGGTTCCGCTGCCCGAAGGTCCGAACGCGGCCAAGGGGCAGTTGGGCGATAACTTCCAGCGCGCCTGGCGCGCGAAGCGCCGCTCAGATCTGCCCTCGCTCAAGATCGATCAGACCATCGGTTCCAAAGGTCGCCTCTCGGGCTACTACCAGTTCAACGGCCTAAATGCGCCCTACAGCTTCCCCAACGGCAACATGGAAGGTCTGCCTGAGCCGATTACGGCCGCTCGCGGTTCGTTCATCAAATCGACCAGCATGCGCGTGAACTACGATCACACCATCACGCCCACGGTCCTGCTGCACGTTGGCGCCGGCTGGTTTGCCTGGAACTTCGATGACCATGCGCCTTACCTGGACACGCTTGGTCCGGTGAATCAGCAGTCCTTGTTGGGCTTGCCGAATCGCGGGATCGACCGGCAGTTCCCGCTACTGACCACGGCGAACTCCGTCGCGCTCGGTGGCCTCACCGCCCTGGGTCCGCAAGCCGGGCAGGGCAGCCAATTTGAACGGCGTCCGTCGGGCGTGGTCAACCTCACCTGGGTGAAGAATAACCACAGCTTCAAGTTCGGTTCCGAATACCGCCTGGAGAAGTATCCGGTGCGTACATTCGGCAACACGACTGGCAACTACGTCTTTAACACCAACGCCACGCTCCAAACGGCGCTGCAAGGTCGCGTGCTGTCGCAGGGCGCCACTGGCTTTGAACTTGCCAGCTTCATGTTGGGCGGCCTCTCCGGGTCCACGCTGGCTGTTCCGCTGGTGGCCGGCACTTCGCGCAGCCAGTGGGCGCTGTTTGCCCAGGATACCTGGAAGGTCACCCGTAAATTCACGCTCGACTACGGTCTGCGTTGGGATTACGGCACCTACGCCCGCGAGCAGTACGGACGTTACGGCAGCTTCGGCTCGTCTGTGGCGAACCCCGCCGCCGGTGGTCACCCGGGTGGCAACATCTACGAGGCAACCTGCGGATGCAACTTCGCTTCGAACTATCCATACGCGGTCGGTCCGCGCCTCGGCTTTGCCTACCAGATCAACTCCAAGACCGTCCTTCGTGGCGGCTACGGTGTGGTCTACTCCGCAGTCCTGAACGCCAGTGGCACTGCCGTCAACAGCGCCGTTGCCGGTACGCCGGGCTTCGGTCAGACCATCGGTCAGTTCAAAGACGGGATCCCGCTGCAGGTGCAGCCGCAGTTCCCGAACTTCGCCGCTGATGCCGGCCAGCCCAACGGAGCCGTTGTCGCGGCGCCGACGCTGCTCGATCCGAACGCTGGCCGCCCGGGCCGCCAGCAGCAGTGGTCCATCGGTCTGCAGCGCGAACTGAACCGGAACCTGGTCGTGGAAGCCACCTACGTCGCGAACCGCGGCGGATGGTGGTCGGCTCCCAACTTGGCCCCGCTCAACGTCCTGTCTCAGCAAGCCCTGACAGGCTACGGCTTCTCTCTGAACAGCGCGGCCGATGGCACGCTGCTCGCGAAGCAGATCTCCGCTCTGACCACAGCGGACCGCAGCGCGCTGGCGACGAAGGGTGTTACCACCTTCCCGTACGCAAATTTCTCCACCGGTCAAACTGTGCGTCAGGCTCTGTTGCCATTCCCGCAGTACAACACGGTCATCGCTCCGTCGCAGGCTCCGTTGGGCAACACCTGGTACGACGCTCTCCAGTTGAGCGTTATTCAGCGTATGAGCCACGGCCTGTCGTTCAACTTCAACTACACTGCTTCCAAAGCGCTGGAATTGATGAACTCCTCAGACGTCTTTAACCGCAAAATGGGTAAAGACCTCCAAGCGACCGACATCCCGCAGCAGATCCGAATGAGCGCTGAATATCAGGTGCCGAAGCTGCGAAGGTCCGGCATCAAGGGCCTGTCGAATCCGATCGTGTCCTACGTTCTGGGCGACTGGGGCTTGGGCTGGTTCTTCCAGTATCAGAGCGCTCCGATCCTCGGCCGTCCTACGAACCAGGGCAGCCAGCCGATCAGCCAGTGGCTGGGCCGCGGTCCAGGCAATGCGCAGTGGAATGGCCAGAGCCTGTATTCGACAAATTGGGTTGATTACGACGGTGTCCAGCACACGGATCCGATCGACATCAACTGCCATTGCTTCGACCCGACCAAGAACGTTGTGCTGAACCCGGCTGCGTGGGAAAACATCCCGAACGGCCAGTGGGGCGCGCAGCAGACGACGATCCGCCAGTTCCGCGGCATTCGTCAACCGTTGGAAAACCTGAACCTGAGCCGGAATTTCCGGATCAAGGAGAAGGTCACCCTCCACATCCGTGCGGAATTCCAGAACGCGTTCAACCGGACGCGCCTGCCGCAGCCGGTTGTGGTTGGAGCGGCCGGGACGAATATCTCCTACGCTGCGACGCAACAGAAGTTTACTTCTGGCGCGTTTGCCGGCTTGTATAGCGGTGGCTTTGGAACGATTCTGCCGACCAGCGGCACTAGCGGTTCCCGCGCCGGCACGCTGATCGCTCGCATTACGTTCTAACCCCAACGGTGGGGCGGCACCATGATGAGGGTGTCGCTCCACCATCCCTCCTACAGAGCGACGTGTCGCTACACTCGCTTCGCCTTCAGCTGCATCCTTCCCCGGACACCCTGCTGCGTTATCCAGACAACATTGAGGATCTGCTCAATCTCTCCGTCGGGGACATGCGGTTCAATCAAATGACCCCGTTGCATGGCGCTGCGATCTGCAATCAACCTTCGATCATGGAGTACCTGATCTCGCAAGGCGCGGTGTTGAACGCCAAGAACCAACTGGGATGGACCCCCTTGATGGTGACGGGCGGTTTGTACATTGCGAACGGCAAAAAAGAGAACCCGGTGGCCGCAGAAATCTTGAAAAAGGCGATGACCGCCCGCGGGATCGCGGTGGAATAACGCAGTAACTCGGACGCCGATTCCGGCTATGGTGTGCTTGGTATTTGGGGATACCGGATGAATCCACGCAGCCTGCTCCCATCCGCTTCACCACGATCAAAAATGATCGCCGCTGAGCCTCTGCTTGGGAATTACTTCTGCCTTCCTTCGTCCGAAAGTGACGCGAACTTCGGGCGGAGCGCGGGGAGCAGGTCGATGGTGGACACCTACAGCTCGAAGGATCGCTTCCTCTAGCCCAAAGCTTGAGTTACACTTTCTGTGATCCGGAAGATCTTGTAGAAACCGCTGATCTCAAAGACATCCTTGACCGGCGACTTCAACCCACAGACCGCAAAAGTCTTCTGTGCCGCCTGGAGCTGTTTGGCGGTCATCAGTACAACTCGTAGGCCCGCACTCGATACATACGTCAGCTCGGATAGATTGAGGACGAGCCCTCCCCCTGCCGTCGAAACCGCACTCGCCAGGGTTTTTTCGGCATCCGCGCAGGTAATGCCATCTAAGCGACCAGAGATAGAGACCACCGTAGTCTCCCCGTGAATTTCCTGTAGTAGTTCCATATTGACTCCAAATCAAAATAGCTCAGATACTTCTGGACTAGAGCGTTACTTCCACCATAGATACATCATCTTCAAAACTCCGCGGTCCTCTCACTTCACGGATCTTATCGATGGCATACGAAACCGCTGTACCATCGCGGGGCGCGGCCGCCATGACTTCTATGAATTCCTCAAAAGTCATCATCGTTTCGTCAGGCCGGGTCACTTCGAAAACACCGTCACTGTAAAAGTAGAGCTGGCTGAATGCCGGCAGGGTCGTGACACGTTCTTCGTACTTGATGCCGGGGAAAGCCCCCAGCAGAATTCCCGGATTGGAGAGTTCCGTAAGCGTCGCCGTTTCCGAAGAATCCCCCTGCCTCAGCAACGCCGAGGGGTGGCCTGCGTTGGCAAAACTAAGCGCTCTCGTTCTCCGATTGAACACCCCATACCAAATCGTGAAATACATATTGTTGTGGCGCGTCATTTGAAACGCCTCATTCATTCCGGACAGCACGGAGCCAGGTGACCGGAAATCGGTTGCAGGCAGCGTCTGGTTGCGCAGTACATTCATCGCGGAGATGGACAGCAGAGCCGCCTTCAGTCCGTGGCCACAAACGTCCAAGACGTACATCGCGAAGTGTTCATCATCCAGCCACGAGTAACCAAATGTATCGCCGCCCAGTTCGGCAGATGGAATAAACTGCCAATCCGTCGATACAGCCCCTCTCAACGGAGCCGGTAGCAATGAAGTCAAGTATCGCGCTGCTTCAGCAAGTTCTTCTGCTAGTCGCTCTTCGCTCACCTTCAGCGCCGCATACGCTTCATTCCTCTCCAATTGGGCGATATACCCACGTGAATGGAGTCGAACGCGGGCCGTCAGTTCAATCGGGTCTGGCAGCTTGACGAGATAGTCGCTTGCCCCAAGGGTAAACGCCTCTGCCTTCACCTTCGGATCTTCCTTCGTCGAAAGAACGATCGTGGGAATGTCTCGAGTGACAGGATTGGCGCGATAGTAGCGAAGCATGGTCAGTCCGTCGATTTCAGGCATCACCAGATCCTGAAGAATCACAGTCGGCTGGTAATCTGCTGCCACCTGCATGGCTTTCGTCGGGTCGCCGCAGTACAAGAAGTCGATATCGGTTTCTGATACAAGCATGCGTCGCACCGCTTCACCAATCATGGCCTGATCGTCGACGAGCAGCACTCGGATCGGGTGCGGGCGGTTTGCCTGATTGGTTTGAGTTGCAATTTGAGGATTCTGTGACATAGACGACTCCTATTTCTTTCTACGAAGGTTTTCGGTCTTTCGCCGTGACGGCCGTGTGTACGGCGTGAATAATCGCCTGGGCAATCTCATCGAGAGGAAGGACCTCAGTAACAGCGTTCAATTTGACTGCGGCCTTCGGCATCCCGTACACCACGCAGGTGCTCTGATCCTGCGCAATGGTGTGCCAACCCGCCTGTTTAAGCCTGAGCATCCCTTGAGCCCCGTCCGCCCCCATACCCGTAAGCAGTACGCCTACGATCGGGCCCGGCCAAGTCTCTACCGCAGACTGGAAGAATACATCGACCGACGGTCGGTAAAAGAAGTCAGCTGGCTCATGGGTATAGCCGTAGGTCCCAGCCCGAGTCAGAACAAGATGGTCATTGGTTGATGCGAGCAGCACGCGTCCCACCGTGGGGCGATCCGCAGCACGGATCGTCAGAACATCATGTCCTGTTTGGATCTTTATCCATGCCGCGAGTCCCGGAGCGAACTGTTCGTCGACATGCTGCACCACCGTGATCGCGGCGGGCAAATCACGGGGTAATCCTCGCAGTATTTGAGCCAGCGCCGCCGGGCCCCCTGTCGATGCCCCGATCACAAGTAGTGGCACTCCCGCGTTGCAAGTCCCCGCGGTCCGCTTGGTGGCCTGCACGCCAGGGTCGTTGCGAGTTCGCCCGATCAGTTTCCCGAGCATCGCAATCTTGTTCAATAGGGGACGCCCACCGGAGGGATCCCCGCTCATTGTCAGCACTGGAGTATCAACTGCATCCAGCGCACCCCACCCCATCGCCTCGAATACCTTGCCTGTGTGCCCCTCGACAGTCGCCGTTACCACCAGAATCGCGCACGGGGACTCTTGCATAATGCGACGAGTGGCTTCCGCCCCATCCATGCGCGGCATCATCAGGTCCATCAGTACGACATCTGGAACGTCCAGGGCGCATTGTCGAACTGCCTGCTCCCCGTCGGCGGCAATCCAAGCTACTTCATAACCGGGTACGCTCGTAACCACGCGGCGCAAGGCCTCGACCGCCATGGGTACATCGTTTACGATTGCGATTCGCATCACTCAGGCGCACCAATCAACTCGAATACTGCATTGAGTAGTGTCTGGTCATGGAAACTACTCTTGGTCATATACCGGTCTGCCCCGGCATCCAGTCCACGGAGGCGATCTTCTTCCCGGTCTTTGTAAGAAACGATGATAACGGGCGTCGACTGCAATCGAATGTCAGCTTTAATCAGAGCCACGAGTTCTAAACCTGTCATGCGAGGCATATCCACGTCGCTCACAACCAGATCGTACTCGCCGGAACGCAATGCGTTCCACCCGTCGATGCCATCCACGGCCACGTCAACTTCGTAGCCATTATTCTTCAGCAAGGCACGCTCAACTTCGCGAACAGTGATCGAGTCCTCTACGATCAGAATTCTCTTGCGCTTGGCCTCAGATAGTTTTGCGCGACCCAATCCACGCAACCGTCCCCCTTGAAGCTCCGTTGCGATCGAGCGAATCAAGTCTTCCACATCGAGGATGAGCACCGGAGAACCATCATCCATGACGGCCGAGGCGCTGATGTCCTGAACCTTGCCCAAGCGGGGATCCAGCGGTCGAACAACCATATCGTGTTCTCCCTGAAAGCGGTCCACCGCCAATCCATACCGCTCAGTCCGCTCCCCCAGCAGCACAACCGGAATTTCATCTCCAAACGCTGGTTTGGCAGCGAGTCCTAACAAGTCATGTGCCGGAACCACCCCGATTCGTTCGCCATCCAAAGTGAAATACTGCTGGCCCTCCAGCGATACCAAATCGTTGTAGGCCAACTGGACTGTCTTCGCAATTCTAGTCAAGGGGAACGCAAATGGCTCTCCCCCAATTTCCGTTACGAGCGTCCTCACCACTGAAAGCGTGAGGGGCAGTTCAAGCGTCAGTGCAATGCCCTTGCCGAGTCGGGAAGTCATGCGAACGGAGCCGCCTACCGACTTCGCCATGTCCTGAACTGCATCCAAACCAACGCCACGACCTGAAATATCGGTTACTTGCGCCGCAGTGGAAAAACCGGGGAGGAACAGAAACTCGATCAATTCGGCTTCGGAGAAATTGGCAGCCATTGCGGCTGTTGCCAATCCGCGCTCGACTACCTTGACACGCAATCGCTCCGTATCTACCCCGCGGCCGTCATCGGAGACTGTGAGAACAAAGAGTCCGGCGCGGTGCCGGGCTTCCACTCGGATCGTCCCGACCGCAGGCTTACCAGCTGCCACGCGACCCTCTGGAGACTCTAGGCCATGATCCAGGCAGTTGCGAATGATGTGATTTAAGGGCGCTTCCAGTCGATCCAGGATCTCGCGGTCGACTTTGGTTTCGCGTCCGAGGATTTCGATCTGAGCTTGCTTCCCTAATTGTCGAGCCACATCGCGCACAAGCCGCGGAAATCCCTCGACGCCATCGCCGAAGGGCCGCATGCGCGTCGACACAACTTCTCGATAGAGTCGATCAGAGAGGCTGGAAGACCGCAATCCGAATGTTTCGAGATTCAGGTGACACTCCACCGTGAGTTGGCGCATCGCTTCCAGCTTTGTCCGGGTGGCTGTAACGGAGTCGGCCCATTCTTCCGAGGCGTCTGCCAGAGCGGTTTCTAAGAGATCCAAGCTTTCACTAATTTCGTGCTGCAGCCGCTTCAAGGCCAGCAGCGATCCGCCAAAAGGCTCGAACCACCGACTCTGCACAAGGGATTCGCCAGCCAGTGCCATGACCCGATTCAGTGCCTGCGCGCCAATTTTGAGGCTGCGATCTTGCGAATCGGTCGCTCGGGAAATCGGGGCCTTGCTCGGGACCGCGAGCCCACCGCTCGTAGCTTCCTGAGTGGGTGGCTGACTGATGGCCGGCCCGGATGCGGGCACAGCGACGACCGAGGGCGTCGCCGCAACTGGCCCCGTCCAGGTCCCGGCCCGAACCTGTTCCAATTGGGAGATCAACGCTTGGATGGCGGAGTCGTTTTCCTGAAGCCATTGCGTCACCGCAGATTCATCAACCGCAGCGAGCTTGGCCAGAAGGTCCCCGGCCGCGAGAAGGACGTCTATTCCCGAAGCCTTCAATCCCAGACTACCTTCCTGGGCTGCGACCAGACAGTCCTCCATCACATGTGCTAACTGCACGCCGATGTCTAACTGGACGATGCGGGCGGCACCCTTAATCGAGTGCGCTGCCCGCATCGTGGCGGCCAGATGTGCCTGCGGTTCGGCACCCCCTTCAATGGCGAGCAACCCGTCAGTGTAAACCTGCATCTGAGACTCTACTTCGCCCCGGAACAGATCCCACATGGAAAAACTGCCGAGTGATGCCGTTGACTCAGAACGGCTTCCAGGAGGCGGTGCCACAACAGGTGCACTCGGGTTCTTCAAACTCCCGCTGCGTACTTGGACCAGCCGCACAATCACATCTTCAATGCGAGGCCCCTGTCCTTCCAGCCATCCGCTCACGGCGGATTCATCCACTGCCGCGAGCTGGGCTAACAAGTCACCCGCAGCGAGAAGAACGTCGATGGCTGCAGCGTCCAAGGTGAGCTCCCCACCCTGCGCTGCCACAAGACAGTCCTCCATCACGTGGGCAAGCCGCACCCCGATATCCAGCTGGACAATGCGCGCAGCGCCCTTAATCGAGTGCGCGGCCCGCATCGTCCCGGCCAGATGCGATTGCGGATCCGCGCCTCCCTCAATTGCCAGAAGGCCGTCGGTGTAAACCTGCATCTGGGACTCTACCTCGCCCCGGAACAGGTCCCACATGGAAAACTTTCCCAGATCGCTCACGTGATCTTCCGTTCCAATGCCCTAAAGACCAATGCTTCATCCACCAATCCGACTGGGCGCTCTGCGGCCTTCACGATCCCTCGCGTGTAAATGTTTCCGGTATGGGCCAGAGTTGCCGGTAGTGGCTCCATCGCGATATCCGGGAAGTCTTCAATCCCGCTCACTTCGTCCACCGGGAAGATCCAATTGGCTCCTTCATGGGCAGCGACCAGGAAACGCGTACCCGAATCCGAGGTTGCGGGCGGTGGTTCCCCGATCAACAAATGCAACGAAGCGCAAAGGTAGATCTCACCGCGCACGGCGGTTAAACCCAAAAGCAACTCTGACCGGCGATGCGGCAAGGAACGAATGACCGCCGGCGGGGCGATCTCTCGGAGAACAATCGCCCGGATGGCCAGCCACGACCCCCCAACGCGAAAGATCACGTATGACTGACCCGATGCTGGTCCTAAATCTTTCTCTTTGGCCAGCAACTGCGACCACATGTCCAGATAATCGGGAGACGCTTTCCGGGCAAGCAACTCTTCTGTTCCGGCACTGTACACCGAACAGTTCCGGCAATGAATGAACCTTGATAACTCCTGACAAGAACTATCTCCCCAGACCCCGATTTGAGCCCAGCAGCGCTGGAACTGGGCCGTGTCTACTCCTGGTTCTGTCATGCCTCCGCCCTCTCTCGCTCTCCTCGCCGGATCCGTGCGCGAAGCCTTATGGCACTCTTGCTATCGCCTTTGGCATCTTCCGAAAACGCTAGGTGTTCCAGTGCCGCCGGATGGTTGGGGTCCAGGTAGAGCGCCCGCCGCAGGGCACTTTCCGCACTTCCCTTGTCGCCCTGCGCGCTGAGTAACACGCCCAGCAAGAAGTGCCCATCCACAGAGTCGGGAGAGCAATGAAGATACTGCCGACAAGCGCGTATCGCCTCGGCGACAGCCCCACGATCACCCAGGTTCCGAATCTCTTGAAGCGTAGGCACAGCGCGCCTGCCGCTGCTTGTTTCGATTGGCCGGACAACGCGATCGCGCACGAGAGGCGGCAGCCCTTTTCGTTCTGGCCGCGCTGCGGGTTGCAACCGGTCTGGGCGCACAAATCCAAACGCCCGAGGGTCTCCAGCGGGTCGTAACCCGCATTCCAGCGCAATCGACGCTTCCGCGTGTCCAACGAATAACACCCCACCCGGGGCAAGCGAGTTCTGCAAGGTCTCCATCACGGATCTTCGAGCTCCATCATGAAGGTAGATCAGCAAGTTGCGACACAAGATGATGTCGAACATGGGTAATTGCGGGGCGGCCGCCAGATTCAAGATCCGAAACTGTACCATCTCCCGATACGGGGCTGCCAATCGTAGCCGGCCGTGATCATTTTGGGGGTCGAAATAAGGATTTAAATCTCGATCCTTCACTTCCCGAAACGAACGGGCGGAGAAGAACCCCTGTTGCGCTGTCCGGATCAGCCTCGGGCTAACATCTGCGGCCTCAATCGTAAACGCTTTAGGGGCGATGCCGGCAGCAGACAAAGCCATGGCCACCGAGAAGGGTTCTTCGCCGGTGGCACAGGGACAGCTAAAGATGCGAGTTGCCCGGGAGTCGAATGTTTCCACGGAGGCGCGCACGCGCTCAACCAGTTCCGAAAACATGGGCGCATCCCTAAAAAACCAAGTTTCCGAAACGACCACTGTGTCGAGTAACAGGTGCCACCACTCGCCGCCTTCAGCCGCAGCACGAACAAATTCTCCGACATTAGACATGCCTGCCTGTGCTTGACACCGGCTGACAATGGAGCTCAGGAATGTCGATCCAAGAACGTCGGAGTCGAAGCCAATTCTCGACGCGAGCAGTTCGCGCAGATCAGCCATCGCGATGTGATCATTGCTCGACGAAGAGTAGTCCACGTAGGTTCTCCGGAATCAACTGATGCACATTGATGAATTGAACGATCGAGTTTCCCTCTGCAGCGAATTTCCCAAGATAGGGTGCTTGGGGGCTCACAATTCCAGAAGACAACAGTTCACCGCGATTCTCGACTAGGCCTTGAGACGCACGTTCCACCAGCAATCCCAAGGTTTGTGGATCCTTACCGTCGATTGAGTAACGAACCAGTACAATGCGCGTGCTGAAGTGTTCCGTAACGGCGACGCCGCTCAGCATCATACTCAAGTCCAGAACTGGAACAAGTTCTCCCCGATAACTGAAAATCCCGGCGACGTAGTTGGGGAGTCCCGGCAGAGTCCTCAACCGCACGGCTGGAACGACTTCAAGAATGTCTTCAACGTCCAGACCATACCGCTGTCTGCCGGCTTCAAAGATCAGCCCTGTGAGGATTCCTGAAGTCACAACTTTAAGCCTGGACTTGGGCAGTGTCATTATCCCCTGCCAGTGGGACGCCAGAACTGACTTCAGATACCCGGAACAAAGATACCTCCCGATGCAGGACCCGGGCGGCCTGCTCCAAGACCTGAATGACGCGTGCGGCCTCACGCTGCGATTCCGCCGTCGCTACGGTAGCATCGCTCAACTGAACCATTGCTTCCGAAATTTGATGGGCCCCGATCGACTGCGATTCCATTCCTTCATTTACAGACTCAAAACGCGGCCCGAGTCCTTGGACTTGCTCAATGATGCGGCCAATCTGGCCACTGATTTCGCTGACTTCTCGAACTGTTCCCTGTACTTCCTGGGCAAACTTCTCCATGCCCATCACCCCGGAAGACACGGAAGATTGCATCTCCTTGACCATCTGCTCGATATCCAACGTCGCCACTGCAGTCTGGTCCGCGAGACGCCGAATTTCGCGGGCCACCACGGCGAAGCCCTGTCCGAACTCACCTGCCTTAGCGGCCTCAATTGCCGCATTCAGAGACAACAGGTTAGTCTGGTCCGCAACTTTGTTAATCGTTGTGACAACACTGGTGATGTTGTTCACCTTTGAGTTGATCGCTGCGAGTTTTTGGGCGATGGCGGCGGAGGCGGCTTCCATCTTTTCCATCGTTGCGCTCATTCGCGCTAACCCGGTTTGCCCCTGTCCCGCAGACTCCGCCAGATCATGCGACAGAGACGCGACTTCCGTCATCGTCTTTACTAAGGTCTGCGCCGTCGCTGAAATCTGTTTTGCCGACGATACTACTTCGTTAGTCGAAGTCACTTGTTCGCCCAGTGTGGACTCAAGTTCTTTCGAAGACGACGACAATTGAGTGGCCGACGAGGTTACTTGAATTCCTGACTCCTGAACTCGCCGAACGAGCGTCAGCAGTTTGTCCATCAGTTGGTTGACCTCTTCTGCAATCAGTCCAACTTCATCCGTTCCCGTAGGCAGTCGTCGTGTCAAGTCGCCGCCGCCCCCAGCCAATTCGTGCAACTGTCGGCGCACACCACTCAGCGAGCGTGTAACTGTGCGGACGACTGTCCATCCTAGAAACAGGGAAAGGGCTAATCCAACTCCGATAATCGACATCTGAAGCGAACGGCCGTTCGCATAAGCCGCCGTCAGATCTTCAAAGTCATTGCGAGCCTCGCTCTGCTGCGTTTGGTACAACTGTGTCAGTTGATCCGCAAAAGGATCCGCGGATGGGTACCAGGTTTCGTCGAGGAACTTGCGGACCCCAGGCCGGTCCGACTTCTTCAGCAGAGTCTTGAGGGTCTCTACATTTCCGTCTACCTCGGTCCGAAGGGACTGCGCAATATCCACCAGCTGCTTGTCGACCTCCGCAGTCTGGCGAGAAGCAAACTTGGGCCAGATTTCGGAAATGCTCGCATCCGCTCCTTCGACTGTTGTCAGGGCATCTGAAGCTGACGATAGGCCATCGGCATACTTGATCATTGCGCTGACAATTTGGACGTTGTAGGCAGTCTGAACATCTTTCAAGTAACCCGTGGATACGACACGTTGTTCGAAGATGTTCTGGAACTGAGCGCTACTACGCTCCGCCTGTAGCAATCCTTCATAGCCGACACCCAAACTCACCACGCTACCCACCAAGATGAGGAGAATGATACGGGTCCGAATGGTACCTGGCCGCCACTTTGAGAGGGAACTAAGCATATTTGATGATCCTCGAGGATTCACTGAAGCACTATCGTGGAAGCAAATCCATCTTGTGCAACTCTACAGCAGACGTCACAACGCAAAGTTCAATGCCACGGTCATGATGACCGGTGTCGGGCGGCCTCCAATAATCGTCGGCGCGTACTGCCACTGCTGCACTGCCTCAATAGCTGCCCTATCAAGGGCCGGCAGCGATCGGACAACTTTAGCGGAAGATACTTTCCCGTCCGCCCCGATGACCACTTCGAGAATGACAGTCCCCTGCTTCTTCTCTCTGCGCGCCTCGTCGGGATAAACAGGCTTTGCGTCCTTGACTTTGCGAGGAGGCTTAATATCACCACCAACACGCACCGGCTCGGCGCCTTGCCCATAGGCGAGATGCGCTTGCAGAAGAATGCAGGCGGCCAGCGTTACCAGTCGTGCAAGCCTCTGAGACCCGCGATGCAAAATATGGAGATTTAAAACCATTCAGGTTCCCACGCTATCATGCCGCCCCCCTCCCTAAATCTCTTATCGGTTAATGTGCACTCGCGCGACATCTCCCCTGGGCGCTTGCTGGTGGATTTGGCAGCCATTGAGGTCTACAGTGCACTACGAATTGGTGTACTATGACGGCCCCTCCTCTGGCTCTATTGCGAGGTTTAGGGAAAGGGTGTAGGTTCTGTTCCAGAATCCTACCCATCAACACCGCCCTGCTTCAAAGGAAGCAAGCCCTCGAGCCTGGACAGTCCCTGCTCGTCATGCCAGGTGAAGTCCACCTAGCCCGGAACGAGAGCGCGGCCAAAACACAGCTCGTCGTCATCAGGCTGCATCCCGGGTAGAGCACGCAACGTTTGCCTTCCCGATTACCAAACCCCGACTATGTCCCCGTCACGAAAGGCGAATTCCAGCCGCGTTCTTGGATTAGCTTTAGTATTAGAATCTCTATGCTCAAAACTCACACAGACGGAAGAGTTTGGCTCGTCACCCAGCCAGACCATGGCCAACTGGCCGGCTACTTGGCGGCACATTGGGGCAACCAGACTTTTAGCGTGCCTGGTTATTACACCAACGTCCCAGATCCGGAACGGCTTCGCGCGGAAATCGTGTTTGCCGTTGCGCAGCATGATAACGGTTGGTGGGAATGGGAAGCCAGCCCAGACTTAGACCATCTGGACGCGCTCCCCCTCGGCCTAGCCGATGTTCTGAAAGATCAACAGGCGGGAATGAACAGATGGCGACTTGGGTTAAGTCGCTTCCCCGAGAATCCCTACGTGAATCTGGTGATTAGTAGCCACGCCTACTGGTTGTATGCCGTCCGCATCCTGTCGCAACCGAATCCCGCGTTCACCCACCCACTCTTTTGGAAAACGCCCCCTGAGATACTGTATCCCGGTAGCCAAGACGCACCACAAGCGTTTCTGCGGGAACTCGAGCAGCAACAAAGTCAGTGGACATCACGACTGAGGTCAGATCCTAGCACCTCTGATTGGCTCGACCCGGAATCACTATCCCCGCACGTGCGGCTGCTCCAATTGTGTGACGGCATGTCACTCGCACTCTCATCAAACCTGATTTCGGCCCGCGATGGCCAAACAAAAGGATTGGGCCAAGACGAATACAATTTGCAGGACGTGCCAAGGCAGAGTTGGGCGGATCGCGTCACCATCCGGGTGACACCATTAGGTGGGAGGAGAATTGCCCTGAATCCGTACCCGTTCGATGTCGATCCTTTGCCTGTATCCCTGCCGGTTATGATTGCCGATGATCTCCCGAATCGCCCAAGAGACTTTCGGTCATGGCGGCAAGCGCAAGTTCCGCAGATGCTGACGTTTCAGCTGGAGTCCGCTTAGGTGATCTAAGCCCGAAAGCTGGCGATAGCGTCCCTCTCATGAACGTAGCTTTCCAAAAGTCGGTCGAGGCCGGCAACCGCCAACACTCTCAGCACCTGAGTGCTCGGCTGCACAAGTTTTAGAGTCCCACCTGCGGCCACGCATTGGTTGTATCCATCGACAATCACGCCAAGCCCCGCGCTGTCGATGAATGGGGCTTGAATGAGAACAAGCACGATCTTGTGTTGCCCTCTTTCATGCAGAAGACTTAAAGATTCGCGGAAAGCATTGACACTTGCTCCGAGCACCACCCTCCCAACTAGTTCTAAGACCGCTATGCCGTCGACCACACGACTATTTACCAATTGTTTCTTCCTTTCCCCAACCTTTACTGCGGGAGACTCTACTCCGTAAGATTCGTTACTGATCTGTCGGCGGACGAAGCGTGAGTTCCAAAGTGCTTTTGCCTGCGTCCCGAAGATAGGTCACACGTTCGCTCATATTCCGCAAAATCATCGCACCGAGATCTCCATCTTCATTTTCAAGAGGATTAGGGAGTGCGGGCTGTGTCTCGCACACTAATTGAAGCCGATCTGACTTTTCTGAGAATGCCACGGTGAGGTCCAACTGCGCAGCGGTCAGATGGGGGCGATATAGAGTCAGCAATTCCTCGACGAAGAGCAATATGTTTTGCCGGAGGGAAGCCGGGAACATCTGTTTCTCGCAAAAGCCCTCTACTTCGGCGTTGATGCCGTAAAGATCGTAGTCAGGTGATTGGACCCGCGTGGTGTAACTGCGAATCCGGTGGATAAACGCTTTGGTTCGAGGCCGCAGCGGATTCTCAAAGATCTGCTGCGGCGGTCCCTCTTCGTAGATTCCGCCCTCATCCATGTAGAACACCCGGCTGGATACGTCTCGCGCGAAGTCCATTTCATGGGTCACGATCGCCATGGTCATGCCTTCGCGAGCCAAGCGGCGAATTACGGAGAGGACCTCGCTCACCATCGTCGGATCCAAAGCTGACGTGGGTTCGTCGAACAAAATAATCTCCGGTTCCATCGCCAGACAACGGGCTATGGCCACGCGTTGTTTTTGGCCGCCGGAAAGTTCGTCCGGGTAGTTGTTGGCTTTTTCGGCGAGGCCCACCAGACGGAGCAGTTCCATTGATCTTGATGCGGCTTCCTTTGGATTCATGGCGCGCAGCTTGATTGGCCCCAGGGTGAGATTCTCAAGAACCGAGAGATGTGAGAACAGGTTGAAAGACTGAAACACCATGTTCATGCGTTGTCGAAGCTTCGGGATATCAGCCCGATTCTCCAGTACGTTTACGCCATCAATGTGGATGGACCCGTTTGTTGGCTCTTCCAAAAGATTGAGACAGCGAAGGAACGTGCTCTTGCCGGTGCCTGAAGGCCCAATGATCGAGACAACTTCGCCTTTCTTGATCTCGGTGCTGATGTCTTTGAGCACCGTCAACTCGCCGAAAGTTTTTGAAAGATGTTCGACTTTGATCATGCTGCACCTCTCTGCTTGCGCTTATACTTTGGGTCGGTCTGGCGCTCTATGTATTGAAGGAATTGCATGAGAATCCAGGAGATGGCGAAATACAACACCGACACCATGATCAAGGGGAAGAACGCATCAAAAGTGCGGCTCCGAATAATGTCGCTCGCCTTCGTCAAGTCCTGTACCGCGATGTAGCCGACGATAGAAGTCATCTTGACTAGCGAGATGAACTCTCCCTTGTAGACAGGCAGGATGCGCTGGACAGTCTGCGGCAAGACAATGTAGAGGAAGGATTGCACTGGGGTGAAGCCCATTGCGATGCCTGCTTCGGTCTGGCCTTTGTCGATACCCTCAATGCCAGTCCGGAAGATCTCAGACGCGTAGGCGCCAAAGTTCATGCCAAATGCGATGACTGCTACGAGGATTGGACTGATATCCACCGAGGCAAAGACCACGTAGAAGATCAGCATCAGTAGCACCAAGACTGGCATGCCGCGAAGAATTGTGATGTAAAGCCGAGCCGGAACATTTAACCAGGGTGATGAGGACATCCGGAGGAAGCAGATCACAGAACCCAACACCGTTCCAAATACGGTAGACAGAATAGACAGGATCACCGTAGTCTTTAGGCCGTCCAGAAGCAGCAAGTAGCGATTCTCGTCGAGAATATTGCTTCGGAAGCTGCTCGCCAAAGAAGTAAGGAAAGATGCTTTGACCGGGCGGGCCGTTGTTTGGTTGGAGTAGGCCGCAATGTTGCTTTTCAGAGCGAACACGCGATTGCCCATTTCGTAGTACGGATCTGAGAAGTTGATCTGCTTCTTTCGTTCTTCCGTGATGTAAATCGAGGCAGCGATCAGATCGACTTTCTTGGTCGCCACAGCTGCAATGAGACTGCCGAACTCCATGTCCGACAGCCTGACTTCTTTGCCGATCGAAGCGCCAAAGCGCTTGACCAGTTCGATGTCAAATCCAATCAGCTGATTGTCCTGGACGAAGCTGAAGGGGGCGCCGCCGCCGGTGACGCCTACAACTAACGATCCACTTGTTTTCGTCTGATCGAAAGCGGGCATGCTGCTCTGCCGTTTTTCGATCCAGCGCGTGACCATCTCGGCATAGACTCCATTCCTCTTGATATCCGCGAGGAAGGCGTTGAACTGCTGCAACAGCGCCGTCGCTTCCCGATTGAATCCAGCTCCGACGGTGAAGGAAAATAACGATTCTCCGAGCATTCCCAGCGAAGGATCGTCGCGAAGCACATCGCGAAGAGGCACCTCGTCAAAAATAGCCGCGTCGACCTTACCCGTTTTTACGGCAAGAGTCACGTCGGCCGATGTTCGGTATTGCAGGATGGTCGCATTGGGGTAGTTTTTGCCGGCCCACGCATCATGCGCTGAACCTAACAGCACGCCGATCTTCTTGTCCTTAAGATCTGCGGTAGACACCAATTTGGAGTGCCCGTCACTGGAAGCAGTCCCTGGGTCCCCAGTGGATGCGGATTGGGACGACTTCCGGACCAAAGCGGAGATGTCATTGCTGATGTATGGGGACGAGAAAAGGACCAGCTTCTTACGCTCTTCCGTGACGTTAAAATTCGAAAGGGCGAAGTCGATCTTGTTGGATTGCAGCGCCGGAATCAGCGCTTCGAAGTTCATATCCACCAACTCGACAGACTTGCCGAGGCGCTCTCCAATCATCTCGGCCAGTTCAATATCGAGACCGGTCAGAGTTCCGTTTTCCTGAAAGGAAAATGGCTCAATCGTAGCAGCCGTTCCCATTCGCAGAACCCCCTTGGCGGATGTCTGCGTTTTTGCGGCTTTCCTGGGTGGAACTGTGTAGTTCGAGTCTACCCATTTCTTCCGCAACTGCTCTAGGGCGCCTCGGCTCTTGAGTTCCTCCAGCACACCATTGATGTCTGCCAGTAAGGAGGTATTCTCTTTACGGATCGCCGCGGCGACCTCAAGCTTATCTACGGGTTCCTCTAAAATTACAAGGTCAGGATTCTTCGCGGCAATATTCAGAAGCACACTTTTGTCGTAGACAAATGCATCTACCTTCCGTGTCTTGACAGCGATCGCGGCATCAGCAGATGCGGCCATTGGCTGAAAGTTGGCCTTGGGGAAGTGTCTACGTGCCGCCAAATCCCCAGCTGAGCCTGACAAGACTGCAATAATCTTCCCCTCAACCTGCGGAAGACTCGAAAGTTCATCGCGTTGTACAGGATTGCCCGACGGGGCGTCGCCAGATCTCTTCACCATCAGAACCTGGGAATTGGCAAAATACGGCTCGGAGAAATTGATGAACTTCTTCCGCTCCTCTGTGGCGGACATGCCCGTCACAATCAGGTCAACCTTGCCAGATTGCAGCGCGGGGATGAGCGCCGAGAACTTCATATTTAGGAATTCCAGAGGGCGATGCATCCGATTTGCAAAGATCCGGGCTAGTTCTCCATCATGTCCGGTGACGCGGCCGTCCTTGTCGACGAAGTTGAATGGCTCGCGCGTAGCACTCACCCCCACGCGAAGAGGCTCCCCTTCGGATGGGATGTCAATACTAGGCTCTTCGTAGGGGCTTAGGTCGGGCTTGAACCATCGTCGTTTCATATCCTCGAATGTGCCGTCCTTCTTGAGGCTGGCGATGATCTCATTGATGGATGCTAGTAGTTGATCATTACCCTTGCGAAGGCCTATAGCCGTATCCTCGTGGGTGAGGACATCCGACAACATTCCGAGATCCGGATTTGTTTTGCCGATCTGAATCGCACTCGAAGTGGCGGTGATGAGACCATCCAGCTGACCGGCTTTCATGGCCGCTACCGCGTCCATGATGTCATCGAAGCTCTTCAGCTGAGCTTCAGGGAAGCGTTGCTTTGCGAACACTTCACCGGTGGATCCTGTCATGACGCCGATTTTGGCGTGCTCGGCGCTGGCGAGTGTCGTAATGGCTGCATTCGGGGCAGTGGCACAGGAGGTCAGCGCCAGCAACAAACCGCACGTGGGAAGAGCCGACTTGAATCGTTTCATCATGAGCATTTGTCTAAACTCTCTTTCCCGTGAATCTGAATGCAGAAACGGCCTGCTCTCGGTACCCAGGTTACTACCTAGCCGGATGACTCGAGCAATCGACTGGCCGGTATTAATCGATTCCGCCGGCGTGGAGCACTCCGGCGGGCCATTGATTTGCGCACAAAACAGTCCGGCCGAACAACTGTTCCCCATCAGCGATGCGGCCGTACGACACCGAGCGGCCTATTAGAGGGGACCATCCAGACGTTGGTTTCGTCAACTGAAGAACCCAAAAGCAAGGAGGGCTGACGGTTAACCGATTTTGATCGGGACAAGCAGATTTGCGCGTGATCTGGCTGCTCGGTACAGCCAGCTAGTGGCTTCCCGGCGCGTCGGAAGCACGGATTCGCCGCGGCAGGAGAGGAACTGTTAAATCCTTACGGTTGGAGTCGATCCGAAACAATCCCGTGTACTCTGAAGACCGGCAGGTTGCCACGCCGAGTCCATTTGAAAGCAACCGTTTCCCCAACCTTAGAGAGAATCTTCAAAATGTCCTTCGAGCAATCTGCGGGCGCGTTTACGTTCATACTACCTCCCAAGCTAAATGCGGAGACTACAGTTTTGGTCGAAGATCAGCTGAAGCTGGAAGGTGTGCGCCACCTCATCCTGGATTTCCGGAATTGCACTTACTTGTCCAGCGCCGGTATCCGGACAGTACTGATGGCGCACAAGAGCATGCTCCAAGCGCAGGGGAGCATGCTCGCGGCGAATGTCCCACCGGAGATCGTCAGCATATTCGACCTGACTGGTCTCTCCCAAATCATCACCATCAAGAAGAAGCTGCGTGAGATTTCTATAGACGGTGTCGAATTGCTGTCAGCAGGCGTCTGTGGGGAATGTTATCGTCTCGATCCAGAGACTGTGGTCAAACTGTACCGAGAGGGTGTGGATCAAGAGACTGCCGAGCGTGAAAAACAGTACGCACGCGCAGCGTTTGTGATGGGTATCCCAACGGCAATTTCGTACGACCTCGTAGCGTGTGGCTCCCGTAGTGGAATTGTCTATGAAATGTTAGACGCCGAACTTTTAAGTGGCCTCATCCGAAACGACGTCAGCAACGTAGACCGCTATGCCAAGACGCTTTCAGACATCGCCAAGACCATTCATGCAGCCGAGGGAGATCCATCAGTTCTTCCCAACCTCAAAACTAGCTTCCGGGGCTATTTGCAAAAGATGCAAGGCTACCTCGCCGACTCGGATATTCAACTTCTTGCGGACAAACTTGAGACCCTCCCGGATGCAGCCACCTGCGTTCATTTCGACTTACACACAAGCAACGTCATGATCCGCAAAGGTGAGCCCGTGATTATCGACATGGGCGATTTTTCCATCGGAAGCTACCTGTTTGACATTGGATTGCTCTACTTTATTTACGGGTTACCAGAACTCGGCATAAGCATGCTTGCAACGCGGATACCCGCGGACGTAGGGCTCGAGTTTTGGAATTGTTTCGAAAAACATTACTTCGCGGACCGAAGCGAGGAAGAGCACGACTTGTTCAGGAACAACCGTTACTTCTTAGCCTCTTTGCGGCTTATCTTCTCGATTACCTTCTTGCCCCTACTGCGAGCTGCCTCTATCCGCATGCTGCAGGATACAATTTTGCCGAGGATGAGAGAAGAGTGAGGTGGCCGTGCCGCAGCTTGAAGACCTAGCGGCTGAATGAACCGATCCTGCTATTCTCACGACGAGGTTGCCCGAATGTTCCGCAAGACACGTTTGTACTCTATTTTTTCTTTAGCAGGCCTCCTGCTCTGTGCACTATTGGTTGCGTCCTGTGGTCAGCGGATCACGATCACAACCCTGGAGCAGCTAAGCGGTAAGGAGTTCGCCGTGCCGACCGGGACGGTTGCCGACAAGCTGGTATCTTCGAAATTTCCGGATGCGAAGTTTCAATACTTTAATTCCGTGCTGGATGCCGCGATGGCAGTAAAAGCCGGTAAAGCCGATGCTGCGGCCTATGATGAGCCGATCCTCCGCAATATCGCCGGCAAGAACCCCGGCTTGACTGTCCTGCCTACCCCCATCACGGTCGACGAATACGGGTTCGCCATGAGACTGGGAGATGTGACGATCAAGGAGGCCATCGACGGAGTGGTTCGCGACGCGCGAGCTGACGGCCGCTACGAGCAGATGCTGGATCGCTGGTTGCCGAAACAGGGAGCCCCTGGCCCCATGCCCGCGATTTTAGCGGCCGATGGGAGCGCTGGTGTACTGCGTTTCGGCACCGCGCCTGTAACGGAGCCATTCTCGTTCGTGGACGGGACACGGGCGGTGGTTGGTTTAGATGTTGAATTGGCCGCTCGGGTCGCGGCACGGCTCAACAAGCGCCTCGAGATCGTCCAGTTGGATTTCGGCGCCCTCATTCCAGCACTGATTGCGGGCAAGGTCGACCTCATCGGTGCCTGTATCACGATCACCGAGGAGCGCAAGAAGTCTGTACTGTTCTCCGAGTCTTACTACAAGGGCGGGATCTCGGCGCTGGTGCGTCAGTAGCTGAAGCATCGTTGGGCATGACCTGCCCCCATCCTGCGCCCACCATCTCACCTAAGTCTGCAATCTAAGTAGCGGGGCTGTTTGCCGCTGCTGTCCGAACTCGGAATCGAGACCGTTGTGGAGCTGTTTGACTCCAGGCCGCCGAACTTCGCTTCTCATGCGTAGATGGTGTCCGGGCTCAGACCCTTCCCTCTTGCCCGTTCCGCCAGTTGTGCGGCCTGCTTCGATCCACGTTACAACCGTGAGGATTTGCCTGTCATGAGCCTCTGCGAGGGAACCGCTTACGGATTCCCTCGTCTGAAATCGGAATCTAACTTTGTGCGGAGTTTGGGGTTCGGCTTCGTAGCCGATCTCGTTGGAGTTCTCGACGCGGAGAGCTTCATGCCCGCTGACCTGATTCGTGGTGCAGACGAAGCTGGTTGTGCTGGAGAAGCGCGACTGGTACATCAAATTCACCACCGCCTTACCTTCGTGCAGCTTCAGTGCGCCGGTCGCCAGGTGAGTGGTCGGGTTGGCCTGTCCGTAGATGTCGTAGACCATCAGGATGCCCGACTGATCACGCTCGCCCTGCGGACCCTGAGCACCGGGACTGCCGGCCTCACCACGGTCGCCCTTGTCACCCTTATCGCCTTTCCGGTCAGCAGCGGCGATTTCGTCCGCGCTACGGCTTGCGGCCGACTTCGACACCGTTGCCGAATCGATCACGATCTCCAGGTATACGACATTGCGCTGGCTTTCCTTGGCGTCGAGCGAAAAGCTTCCGTCTACCGACGTCAATTGCAACCTGTCGTTCTGCCCGCTCAGCCACTGCTGGACCTGCGTCGTCACGTCCACGGAATAGAAAGCATCGGCCTTCTGGACCGCCCTCTGCCACATCGCCGAGTCGCTCGACGGCCGCGTGTTGAGCGTTACGTCGCTTTTCCAACTAGGTGTTTGTCACCGGGGGAGCATGTTGGCAGGCAGCGCGGCCAGGTCGAACCGCACCAGCGAGGTCTTTCCGTCGCCAATCAGCAGTTTGCTGTCGGCCTCTAAGTTCACCCTGCAGCGTTTCCGTTTCCGGTCTGTTCCGCGACATAAGCGTCGGCGGACGTGAAGCCTGCTGCAACATCAGAGGTAGGCACCAGGAGTACGCAGCAGGCTACCAGTCGTGGGGCTTCTCAAAAAGACTGCTAATTTAAGGAGTTCAAAATTGTATCTCCGATTTAAGAGGGGCGGCTATGAGTGTGTAAGATTTGTCTTGCCCCAAACGCAGGTTAATTACTGGCCATGCACGCGTAAAGTACTGAACCAGCGAACGTTCATGCGATTTTCCGCTGGTGCGGATGCGCTAACTGCAGAACCCTAGAGATATCCAGATCGCCCGCGTTTGGCGTGTCGGTGATTGGGCTGACCGGGGTGGGTACTGCTCGCCGTTGCGTTGATTTGGCGGGGTTGTGGGTGTCGGTGTAGGGGTTGCTTTTTAGAACTGCATAGTCCTAAAGTTTGCGGGTTCCCTAGGGCGGAGGTTTCCCTCTCGGTATCACCATCTAGGACCAGAGGATGGGCGCTTACTCAGAATCGTCCCGTTACTCAGGACCGCTGTCCACGCGAAGGGAGCAGAGAAACCCGGAACACTCTTGGGGCTTCGTGCGTCCTAGTCGCAATCTCGGACTCAGATGGTCGGCAATGGGGGCCCTCTGTGCCATTCGGAAGTCCTACCGAATCAGCGCGTTGGGCTTGACGCCGACGTTTCGGGAGTGCACACTAACAGAGGCCCAAATTCTGTCAATTTTGAGTCAAACCGGAACGGAAGAATGAAACGGACTTTATCCTTAGTAGCGGCCTCCGCCGCCACGCTTACAGTTGGGTCGGTTCTGTGGGCTCAATCGAGCAACAAAGCCACGGTTACTCCGGCCAAAGCCACGGCTACAACGGCCAAGGCCACGACCGCCAAGGGGAAGGCCTCCGCGAGTGCGGATCTGGCGGCGCACAACGCTACCATGACGCGCTACTGTGTGGGCTGTCACAACGACACCGCCAAGGCCGGGAGTCTGAGCTTGGCCCATGTGGACCTGACGAAGATCGGGCAGAACGCTGAACTCGGCGAGAAGCTGGTCACCAAACTGCGCGCCGGCATGATGCCTCCGGTCGGCATGCCGCGGCCCGATGCCAAGACATTTGATTCCATGGCTGGGGCCATGGAGCGCGAACTGGACCGGGTTGCTGCGGCGAATCCGAACCTGACGCCGCCGGGCGTGCATCGCCTGAATCGCAGTGAGTACGCGAACGCTGTCCGCGACCTGACTTTAGTAGAGGTGGATCCGGCTGCACTGCTGCCTGTCGACGACGCCGTGTTCGGCTTCGACAACAACGCCGGCGCGCTGACCTCTTCTCCCGCGCTGGTGGAAGCCTACGTTGCCGCCGCTGCCAAGATTAGCCGGGCTGCACTGGGCCATGGCACCGACATTCAACAGAAGGTCTACCTGGCTCCTTCCGACTATTCGCAGGTGAACCGCATGGACGGGATGATGTTCGGCTCGCGCGGCGGGCTGAAGGTCACCCACTATTTCCCGGCCGACGGCGACTATCAATTCGACTTCACGCTGGTCCGCGCAAATGCCGGCGGCGTGGTCGGGCAGCTGGCAGGCGAGTTCGTGGACATGTCGCTGGACGGCAAGCGCGTTCGCCTCTACGACCTCCAGAAGGACACGCCGCAGGGCGGTGGTACCGCGGCGGATCGTCATCCGACCAAAGTCCACGTCACGGCTGGCCCGCACGTGGTGGAAGCCGCCTTCATCTCCAAGACGGCGATTCCGAACGACGATTTCAATAAGCACTGGGAACGCACGTCTCTGACGCAAGGCGTTCAAGGCTTCAACTTCTTCACCCACGTCAACTCGGTCAGCGTGGCCGGTCCCTTTGAAGGCAAGCGTGCGGGCAGCAGCCCCAGCCGTGACAAGATCCTGGTCTGCAAGCCGGCCAACGCCGCCGACGAACTGCCCTGCGCGAAGAAGATCCTCTCTTCGTTGTCGACGCGCGCGTTTCGCCGTCCGTCCAACGGAACCGATCTGGAACGCCTGCTGAACCTGTATCAGGCAGGCAAAAACGATGGTGATTTTGAAGACGGCATCGAGCGAGCCCTCCAGATGGTGCTGTCCGATCCTGAATTCATCTACCGCACCGAGAAGGTTCCGGCCAATGTGAAGCCCAGCCAGCCTTACCGCGTGAATGAACTGGAACTGGCCTCGCGCCTGTCCTTCTTCCTGTGGAGCGCTCCGCCGGATTCGGAACTGATCAACCTGGCGACGCAAGGCAAGCTCCGCGCGAATCTCTCGGCGCAGGTATCGCGTCTGCTGGCCGACCCCAAGTCGCACAACTTCACGGTGAACTTCGCCGGCCAGTGGCTGCAGCTTCGCAACCTGAATGGGTTCGCGCCGATCGGTGATCTCTACCCGGACTTCGATGACAACCTGCGTCAGGCCTTCAAGACTGAAGCTGAGATGTTCTTTGAAAGCATCCTCAAAGAGAACCGCAATGTGGTGGAGTTCCTCGACGCCGACTATACCTTCGTCAACGATCGTCTGGCGCGCCACTATGGAATCCCGAACATTTCCGGCAGCCGCTTCCGTAAGGTCCAGTTGGGGCCGGAGTTCGATATCCGCCGCGGTTTGCTGGGCAAGGGTGCGATTCTCACCGCGACATCTTACGCCAACCGCACTTCGCCGGTGCAGCGCGGCAAGTGGATCCTGATCAACGTATTCGGGATGCAGCCGCCCACGCCTCCGCCAAATGTTCCGGCTTTAAAGTCGGACTCCAACGCCGGTGCCGTGCAGATCCAGACCATGCGCGACCAGATGGAACAGCATCGTGCGAATCCGTCCTGCGCGTCCTGCCACAAGATGATGGACCCGATGGGCTTCGCCATGGAGAACTTCGACGCCATCGGCCGCTATCGCACGTCGGATGGACCGATCAAGCTCGACTTCACCGGCCAGTTAGTGGACGGTGGCAAGTTCGACGGCAGCGCGGAATTGCGCAAGCAGTTGATGCGCTACTCGCCGCGTTTTGTTCAGGCGCTGACAGAGCGCTTGATGGTGTACGCTTTGGCCCGGGGCATTGAACCGGCCGATATTCCTGTCGCACGCGGTGTGGTTGCGCGTGCTGCCGCCAAGGGCAACCGCTTCTCAGAGTTGATCCTGGGCATTGTTGAAAGCCAGCCGTTCCAGATGAATCGCGCCGAGGCGACCACGCAGGTCGCTAGCCGCTAGTAGAATTGTTAATTGGAGAGACCCATGTACGTTACGAAAAAGTACCTGTCACGCCGCGCGATGTTGAGAGCCGCTGGAGTTTCGCTGGCCCTCCCGTTCCTGGATTCCATGGTGCCGGCGCAGACGCCGATCGCCAAGACCGCGGCCAACGCGGCTCCCCGCTTCATGGGCATCTTCTCCGCCCACGGCTGGTCGCCGACCTACTGGGCGGATAACCGGCTTGCCGAACGTCCAGCCACCGAAGGCTTCAATACGGGCCTCGGCTTCATTCACAAGCCGCTCGAAGCGTACCAGGATCAGCTGACGATCTGCGCGGGTCTCGACAGCACGGCGTCCATGCCGCCTCCCGGCACCAGCGGCGGCGACCATGCTCGCGCGGCGGCGGCGCTCACGGGCGCTCCTCCGAAGAAGACCGGCGGTCCGGACATCTGGTGCGGCACCAGCGTCGATCAGTTGATCGCGCAGAAGTACGGTCAGGAGACCGTGCTGCCCTCCATGCAGATCGGTATTGAAGATCCGGGCTCCGCGACCGGCGTTTGCGGCTGGGGTTACAGCTGCGCCTACACGAACTCCATCTCCTGGTCCGCGCCGAACCGTCCGCTGCCGCATGAAATCAACCCGATGATCATGTTCGAGCGGTTGGTTGGCGACGGAGCCACCCCGGAAATGCGTCTGGCCCGCAAGAAGGCCGCCGTCAGCATCCTGGACGGCGTCACCAACAAGATCGCGGACATGAAGCGCGAACTGCCTAAGGGCGACCGCGCCCGCTTGGACGACTACCTGGAGAACGTTCGCGAAATCGAACGCCGCCTGCAGTTGGCCGCTAAGGCCGGCACGTCGGTTCCCGGAATGGAGATGCCCTTCGGCGCGCCTCCGTCCATCGACGAGCACATCAAGCTGGTGTGGGACATTCAACATCTGGCCTTCCAGGCTGATATCACGCGCGTCTCGGCCATGATGTTCTGCCGCGACGAAAGCGCCACGTCGTACCCGGAAGCCGGCACCAACACTGCCAACCACGGTGCGTCGCATCACGGCGAAGACGACAAGCGGCGCGAAGACTGGGCCAAGATCAACCGTTACTGGATGAAGACCTTCGCTGGCTTTGCCAAGAAGATGAAGGAAACTCCGGACGGCGACGGCAACCTGCTGGATCATTCGCTGCTGTTCTGGACCAGCAACATGGGCAACGGCAATCAGCACAGCCACGTGAACTGCGGTTCGCTGATGCTGGGCGGAGCGTCCGGCCGTCACAAGCCCAAGCTGAACGTCTACGCGGAGGGCCCCACCTCCAACCTGCTGTTGTCGTTGCTGCACATGTACGACATACAGACCGAGAAGATCGGTGACAGCACGCGGCCCGTGTCCATCGGCTAGTTCTAAGCAACGCAAAGAGGATCGTGTTCATGAAAAAGTTTCTGTTGGGAGGCGTCGCACTGACGTGCGTGTTGCTGCCCCTACTAGCCTTCGAAGGCAGCCCGCTGGCCGATGCGGCCGCTACTCGTGACTTCAACACCGTCAAAGCGTTGATCGCGAAGAAGGCGGACGTAAACGCCGCACAGGCCGATGGCAGCACCGCGCTGCATTGGGCGGTATACCATGACAACGCCGAAGCAGTCGACCTTCTGCTGAAGGCCGGTGCGGATACCAAGGCCGCGACGCGCTTGAACGCGACCCCGCTGTATCTGGCGGCCGAAAGCGGCAATGCGGCGATGGTTCAGAAACTGCTGGCTGGGGGAGCCGATCCCAACCAGACGGTCCTCTCTCAAAACGAAACACCGCTGATGTTCGCCGCCCGTTCCGGCAACGTCGAGGCCGTCCGCGCGCTGCTCGATAAGGGCGCGCAGTTGGAAGCGACCGAAAAATTACGCGGTTCGACGGCCCTGTTGTGGGCCGCCGAACAGGACCATCCGGAAGTGTTGAAGCTGTTGATCGCGCGCGGCGCGAAGGTGGACGCGAAGACGTCTGTCGCGGCGCCTGCTGCTGGTCGTGGTGCGGCCCGCGCGAAGGCTGCTCCCGCTGCGGAATCCAAGGGCAAGGCGGCTCCGGCTGCTGCTCCGGCGGCGGCTGCGCCGAAGCCGGCTCCTCTGGATGACGACGATCCGGATGCGTTCGCCCGTCCTCCCGCAGGCGGCAACGGCGGTCTCACAGCTCTGATCCTCGCCACGCGCGAGGGCGCTCTCGAATCGATGAAGGCGCTGCTCGATGCCGGCGCTCCTATCAATCAGCAGTCGGCCAATGGCAACACCGCTCTCATCGTCGCCGCCATGAACGGCAACGCGGAGACGATCAACTTCCTGCTCGACCGCGGTGCCGATGTGAACCTGGCCAATGCGCAAGGCTGGACCCCGCTCTATCTGACCGTCAAGGCCCGCACCATGGAAAAGGGCACCATGCCGAATCCGCGTGTGGATCAGGCTGGCCTGTTCCGCGCGATTCAGTTCATGGTGGATCACAAGGTCGATTTGAACGCGCGCATCCGCGGCAATACGGAAGTCCACAACGGCATCGCGGCGACATGGCTGCGTGAAGCCGGAGCAACCGCGTTCCTGCGCGCGGCGTTCTGCGCGGACCTGCCGGTGATGAAGCTTCTGCTGGCAAATGGCGCCGATCCGAACATCGCGACCACCGACAAGACCACCGCTCTGATGGCGCTCTCGGGCGTCGGTTACGCGGACGGCTTCACGAAGGACTTCGGTCCCGAAGCCGATTCGCTCGAAGGCATGAAGATGCTGATCGACCTGGGCGCGAACGTCAATGCCGTCAACGTCGATGGCGTCACCGCGCTGCACGGTGCTGCCCACAAGAACTTCCTGAAGGGCATCGAGTACCTGGTGTCCAAGGGCGGCGATCTCGCCATTCGCAGCCATCGCGAGACGCAGTACGAACGCAAGGGCGGCCCGGGCAACACCGCGCTCGACTGGGCCACCGGCATCCAGATCGGCATGCAGTCGGCCATCTATCACGAAGAAGCCGTGGCGCTGATCTCGAAGCTGATGACTGAACATGGCCTCGAAGCCGTCGGCCTGAGCCGTACCAAGGGCGGCAACGCTAAAAAGCAGTAGCCGTCATCCGATGAAGCTCGCCGTCAGTTGTTCCTCGCTCGTGTTGTTTTTGGCCTTCGCAGGCCAGTCGCAAACAAAACAGGCGACGGTGCTCGACGGCGTCTATACGGAAGCACAGGCGCAGGCAGGCTCAGAGCAGTACGAAGCCATCTGCGCCGCCTGCCATGAAGGTGCCGAGCCTGAGGCCAACCCGCCTAAAGGCTCGGAATTCATCGATCGCTGGCGCGACGCGCCCCTCAGTTTCCTCTATAACTTCATTCACGCGAACATGCCGGGTGACAAGCCCGGTACGCTCACCGAAGCGCAGTACATCAACCTCACCGCATATCTGCTGCAGGCCAACGGCTACCCGCACAGCACTCTTCCCCTCACACCGGAGAAACTGCGCGACGTTCAGTTTGTCGGCCCCGATGGACCCAAGCCTTTGCCCGCGAACGCGCTGGTCAGTGCCGTGGGTTGCCTCGCGGGTTCCGGCGATGCCTGGACGCTGTCCTCGGCGACAAGCCCGCTGCGAGTCCGCGTCGGCGATGAAACCACGCCGGAGGAGCTTGCGGCATCGAGGGCCGTTGCACTCGGTTCCGCCAGCTACACGCTGGGCAACGCCGAAGATTTTCCCGCAGCCAAGATGACGAATCACAAAGTCCAAGTGAAGGGCGTGCTGACCAAGGTCGTCAGTCCGTTCCGCTTGAGCGTACAATCCCTGGAGTCTGTCGGTGACACCTGTAAGTAAATGTGTCGGCGTTGCGCTCCTGCTGGCGGCCGCAGCCGTCACCAGCCAAGCCTTCGCCACGCGCACCACGCTGGATGGCGTTTACTCGCAGGAGCAGGCTACTCGTGGTGAGGACGCCTACAATCGCAATTGCGCACGCTGTCACCAGGCCGATCTGAACGGCACCGGAGGCGCGCCCCCGCTTCGCACCAGCACGTTCACTGAGAATTGGCGCGAAGGCTACCTCGGGAATCTGTTCCATCACATTCAGGCATGGATGCCGCCGCAGAACCTCAAGGGCACGCTGCCTGAACAGCGCTACCTCGATATCCTCACCTACGTCCTGGCCGCCAACGATTTTCCCGCTGGACCCAAAGACCTGACCAAGGCCGACCTCGATACGATCCTGTTCGTCGAAGCGGGCGGGGCTCGCGAACTGCCACCGTCCTCGACCATCCGCGCCGTTGGCTGCCTTGCCCGTAGTGGTAGCGACTGGTCACTCACGAGAGTCGGCGAAACTCCGCGCGTTCATGATGGCTCGGAGAGCTACGAGTCAGAGCTTGCCTGGTCCCGCCAACTTGCCCTGGGCGCCGCCACCTATCGACTGCCTAATGCCGATGAAGACCGCAAGGAGTCTGATCTGGTTGCCCTGATCGGCCGCAAAGTGCAAGTCAAAGGGACGCTTGGCGGACAAGCCGCGAGCCAGCGCATCAACGTCTTTTCCTTGGAAACCTTGCCCGCCGACATCGGCCCGCAGTGCCAGCCGTAGAACCTTTGGCTGCGACAACATGTCGCATTCCCAAATCGCCCACTGACCCGCATACTTGGGAAGTCAATTATGTGGGTTCTGCGCCGAACGGCCTGTTTCTGGTTCCTGAGTGCTCTCGCTTTCGGCCAAGAAAGCGTCTATCTGGGCCGTATCAGCGGTAGCATTACGGATCGTAGCGGAGCCGTAGTTCAGGGTGCGCAGGTCAGCGTCCGGCAGACGGACACGAACCTTTCGAGTAACGCCGCAACAGACGGCGAAGGGCGCTTTCGTTTTCCGTATCTGCGACTGGGGCCTTACCAGGTTCAAGTCACACAACCCGGTTTCGCTCCGGCCACCCGAGAGGTGACGCTAACCATCGGGTCGGCTTTCGACTTGCCGATGGAGCTTGATGTGGAGGCCGCAGGTGAGCGTGTGCTGGTCACCGAGGCGGGAGTTCTAGAGACCGCGCGAACTCAGATTGCGGGCACGGTTCCGCAAGCGGAAATTCGGGACCTGCCGCTCAATGGGCGCAGCTTTCTGGATATCGCCCTGCTGGTTCCCGGTGTGTCGCCGACGAACACGGGCAGTAATCAGGTGTTTGCCGAGACGTCGGCGGTGCCGGGGCAGGGAATTTCGGTGGGCAGCCAGCGGAATTTCTCGAACAACTTCATCGTGGACGGTCTGTCCGCGAATGATGATGCCGCCGGGCTCTCCGGCGGATTCTATGGTGTGGATGTTGTCAACGAGTTTCAGGTAGTCACCAGCGGCGGCCAAGCCGAATTCGGGAGAGCGCTGGGCGGCTACCTGAACATCGTCACCAAGAGCGGGACCAACGCGTTTCACGGCGATCTCTACGGTTACTTTCGCAGCAGTCATTGGAATGCGACAAATTCGCTTTCGCACACGGTGTTACCGCTGACCCAGGCGCAATACGGAGCCAGCCTGGGCGGGCCCATCAAAACCGATCGCACGTTCTTTTTTCAAAATTTTGAGCAGCGCATCCTGAACCAGTCCGGACTCATCACGATTGCGCCGGCCAATGTCGCGGCCATCAATGCTCGTCTGGATGCGGTGGGCTACCAGGGCGCGCGGATTTCCACTGGCCTCTATTCGAACCCGGTGCACTACTGGAACTACCTGGGCAAGCTCGATCATCAGTTCTATAGCCGCGATCAGTTCACGCTTCGCTACAACACCTACAGTGTGAACTCCAGGAATCAGCGCGGGGCCGGAGCCTTGAACGCCGCCTCGGCGTCGTCGCATCTGGACAACAACGATCACACCGTCGCTGCCAGCAACGTGTGGACGATCTCGCCACGCCTGTTGAATGAGACGCGCGGGCAGATCACTCACAGCAATCTGCTGGCCGCACCTAGCGATGAATTGGGGCCGCAAGTCAGTATCTCTGGAGTGGCGAACTTCGGTCGCTTGTCCAGTTCGCCTGTCGGCCGCTTGAACACGTTGTATGAGGTGGTTGACAACCTGTCTTATCTGGTCGGCGCACATTCTCTGCGCTTCGGAACCAGCTTCCTCTATAACGACGACCAGATCTTCTTCCCGCGCACCAGTCGGGGCAGCTACACGTTTGCATCGCTCGCGAACTTCCTAAGTGGGACCTACAACAACCAAGGTTTTACGCAGACCTTCGGGAATCCCACGGTCAGCCAAACCAATCCGAACCTCGGCTTTTACGTCCAGGATGAATGGAAACTGCATCCGCGATTTACGCTGAATCTTGGACTCCGCTACGATCTGCAGTGGGTGAAGACGATCTCCCCCGACACCAATAACCTGTCTCCGCGTGGGGGCTTCGCCTGGACCCCATTCCAGTCGCGCAAGCTGGTCGTGCGTGGCAGCTATGGCATGTTCTACGATCGCGTGCCCCTGCGAGCGGTGGCGAATGCGCTGCTGTCGGCAGGCAACACCACCGACGTCGCGCAAATCAACCAGGTGAACGTGCAGCTATCGCCGACGCAGACCGGTGCCCCGTCTTTCCCCCGCATCCTTGCCTCGGGCTCTCTGCAGCCGGGCGTGTTGTTCAACTTCACCACTATGCAGTCGAACCTGCAGAACGCCTACTCTCAGCAAGGTAGCCTCGAAATCGAACAGCAGCTCGGGCGCAACGCGACCGTCAGCGTTGGCTACCAGCATCTGCGGGGTCTGCACCTGATCGTGGCGCAGAATCAGAATGTACCTACCTGCGCGGCTGTGGGAGCCAATAATGGGTGCCGTCCGAACTCCGCTTACGCGAATAACAGCCGCTACTCTTCCTTGGGCGATTCGCACTACGACGCGCTCCACGTGTCTTACTTGCAGCGCCCGTCGCGCTGGGGCAGTTTCCGGATCTCTTACTCGTATTCGAAGGCGCTGAACAACGTCGGTGAGTTCTTCTTCAGTCAGCCGATCGATCACTTCAACCTCTGGCGCGACTATGGCCGATCTGACGACGACCAGCGCCACCGCTTTGTGTTCGATGGCAGCGTGCACAGTTCCCTGGCACGTCCGAACACGGCTCTCCAGTGGCTGACCAATGGTTTTACTTTGAGCACGATGCTGCAATACTACTCAGCTCTGCCGTTCAATATCACGACCGGCACCAATACTGTGCAGGGGACCGCCGCCCGTCCCGCGATCAACGGAGCGTTCATCAACCGCAATGCCGGGGTAGGTTTCGATTTCGTCAACCTGAACCTTCGTCTCAGC